>JAXDIC010000206.1:0-3612 GCA_034664185.1 Thermoleophilaceae bacterium | reverse complement strand
TCCGAGGACGCCGTGGCCGCGCTCGACCCTGGCCTGGACGCCTCAGTGGCGGTATCCGAGTTCATCGCGCGTGTCTTGAGGCGGCGGGGAGCGGAGAACGTCGCGGTGATTCCACCGGCCGTCGACGGGGCGGCGCTCGAGCCACCGCGATCGCGGCGCGTGGCGCTGCTCGTCAATGTGGCGTTGCACAAGGGGATCGAGACGGTGCTCGCCCTCGCCCGCCTGCGGCCTGACATTCCGTTCGCGGTCGCACGCATGTTCCATCCGCGGGAGCGCGAGGATTTTCCCACTGTGGCGGAGCGCCTCGCCGAGCTGCCCAACGTCGCGCTTCGCCCGCCGACCGCCGACCCGAGCGAGCTCTACCGGGACGCCCGGGTGGTCCTCATGCCCAGCCTGCGCCCCGAGGGCTTCGGCCGAGTTGCCGCCGAGGCCGACATCTGCGGAATTCCACTCATCGCCGCGCGGACGGGGGGCATCCCCGAGGCGGCCGGCCGAAGCGCGCTCCTCCTGCGCCCCGGCGCGCCCCTGGCCGAGTGGGAGCGCGCGCTGAGCGCCGTCTGGGACGACGCGGCGGAATACGTGCCTCGCGCCCGCCCGGCCGAACGCCCGGAGCTGGGCCCCGACGTGGTGGCGGCGGCGTGGGAGCGTCACCTGGCCGATGTGGTGGCGCGCGCCGCCGTCGCGCCGCCTCGCACGAGCACTAACGGGAGTGGCCCGACTCCTGCCTGGACGACGACGCTGCGGCGGTAGTGAGGGCCGGCCTACGCGGCGCCGGTGACCTTGAAGTCCGTGCCGACGAAGACGTGATGCGGGCCGCTGGTGCCGATGATGTGGACGGCGTACGAACCATCGCTCAACTGCAGCACACGGTTGACGGTCCCGCCCGGAAACTTGGCGAGCGCCGCGGCCTTGGCCTTGTCCGCCGCCGCTCCGGTGACGCGCGTCCCACTCCCGGGATGCCAGCCTTTCGGGACCTGACCGTATACCGCGGTCGGCACCGGTCCGTTGGCCGCTCCCGGCGCCGGAGTCGTCCGCGGTCCGGGACCGGGGGCTGTTTGCGCCGCGGGCGTCGCGTTCGCGGTTCCTGACGCGCCGTTGCTGGAATTCGAGTTGCCGATCGCTATGCCGCCGATCGCGATCGCGACGGCCGCGGCACCAGCCGCGACGAACCTGGTGTGCTTGCGTGAAAACATGAGACCGCTCCTGATGTTCGATGGGAATACACGGAGCCTGGCGAGTCGCGCTAAGGCCCCCGTATGAGGAGGGTCAGACCTTCGTAAGAAGCGCCGGCGCGCTTGACGGCGGGTACGGCCAGCCTCAAGCCGGAGAGCTCGTCCCTGGTCAGCCTGCCGGATCGGATCCTCTCCGGTTTAGTTGCGTGACCAGCCTGGTTCGACCCTGAACGGAAAGCGAGTCGCCATGAGACATCTCCGCTTCTATACGCATGCCGACCTTCATAGTCGATCCTTTTTGCTTCAGCGGGTTCAGCCGGCGCTAAGCGGGTTGATGGATGGGTCGCTTTCAACCCTGGCACCAATCTTCGCCGTGGTCCTAGCCACTCACCGTCCCCTCACGGCCTTTTACACCGGGCTCGCCACGGCACTTGGCGCTGGGGTGAGCATGGCATTCTCAGAAGGCCTTTCGGATACGGGCGATCTGACCGGTCGCGGCAACCCGGTGATTCGCGGCGGCATCACGGGGGGCGGGACCTTCCTTGGCGGCGTCTTTCACACCCTGCCGTTCTTGGTCTCCGACTACCACGTGGCCATCGTCCTGGCCATCATCATCGTTTCCGCGGAGTTGCTGATCCTGGCCTGGTTGCGCTGGAAATTCTTCGAGACCAATTTCATCCGCTCTTTCATCTCCGTCACCGTCGGCGGCGCAATCATCGCCAGCTTCAGCGCGGCCCTCGGGGTCGCGGCAGGCGGGTAGGGGAGTCGGATGCAAACATACGAGCCGCCTTACGGCGGCGCGCGCGGCCGCCGCGCTACGACTCGAGTGTCGCCTCCACGGTGACCTCGACGTTGCCCTTGAGTGCGCCGGAGATCGGACAGCCTTCGCCGGCTGCACGGGCGGCCTGGCTGAACGCGTCCTGATCGATGTCGGGCACCATTCCACGGACCACGATGCGGGAGGACCTCACGCCCTCGCCTGGCTCGAAGTCCACGGTCGCCGTTGCCTCCAGCCGCTCGGGCGGGGTGCCGGCTTCCGCAAGCTCGAGGGAGAGCGCCATGCAGAAGCACGAGGCGTGGGCTGCCGCGAGCAGCTCCTCGGGGCTCGTCTTGCCGGCTGTGCGCGAGGTCCGCGACGCCCAGCTGACGTCGACCGCCGGGAAAGCGCCGCTGCTCGGTGTCGTCGTTCCCGCGCCGTGAGCGAGATCGCCTTCCCACACCGTCGTGGCGCTGCTTTGAGCAGCCATCTGGTCCTCCAGGATCGCCTGCGGGTGACACTACAGGGTGCCGGTGACCTTGAAGTCCTTAGTGACGAACACGTGGTGCGGGCGCGTCGGTGATCTCGAGGATGCAGACGAGCTCGACGAGGCCCGCGAAGGTGCGCGGGTCGTGGCCGGTCCTGGTGGCGATCTGCTGGAGCCGGTAGCGCACGGTATTGGGGTGCACGTGCATCCGCTCGGCGGCTCTGGCGACGTTGAGGTCGGCGTCGGAGAAGGCGCGGATCGTTTCGACGGCCGCGGCGAGATCCTCGCCTGAGAGCGCTCTCAGATTGCTGCCCTTGGATGCGATTACGGCTTTGGTGGTCGCTGTCGCGCCCACCAGTGCGCATTCGATTGACGACAGGTCGTCGAGCGAGACGATCGGCCGACTCGGCGACGTGTACGAGAGCGACAGCGCTGCCTCGCGGTAGGCCTGCTGCACCGTCGCGAAACCTTGAGACGGGACGCTGGCGCCGTAATGGACGTCGATGTTGTGTTCTTCGATGGTTCGCTGGCGTGCCGCGCGCAGGCTTGCGATCTTGGCGCGCGGCGAGGTTCCGGCCGAGATCAGGACGAGCTCTCCGTGGCGGATCGTCGCGAGGGGCCCGACGGTCCCCAGTGCCATGCTCTCCTCGAGCGCGTCCCTGGCGAGTTGGAGAGCGTCGCCCACCGCGAGCGTCGTCCGCTCGATCCTTCCGACGACGGTGAGGAGCGGTCCGGTTGGGTCCAGCCCGGGCGCCGCGGGGTGGCGCCGGACGCGCTCGATCGGCTGACCGTCGATGAGACGGTCGACCAGGTCTCGGGCCGCTCGACCGCTCCGGGTTCTCAGCCGGGTCTCCTCGCGCAGGTTCGCCTCAGCGGCCTGCGTCGTGATCGTGTCGACCGCGTCGATCGCCGACCGGGCGAGCGCGAAGCCAGCGTCTCGGGAGATCTGCAGGCGGGACGCCTCCTCTGCGCACGCGTCCCAGTAGGCAAGCAGCGCGACGCGGTACGCGTGGATGAACACTTCGAGGCTGACCCCTTGGTGCACACGCCGCGCCGCCACGTCGCGTAGGAACCCAAGGTCCTCGCGGCGGACGGTCGAGCCCTCGGCGAGCGTTCGCGCGAGCACCTCCACGGTCGCCGTCGCCCCGCCGCGAAGGTCGTGGATCAGCTCCGGCGCGACGTTCCGGTAGCCGGGG
>JAXDIC010000167.1:0-11485 GCA_034664185.1 Thermoleophilaceae bacterium | reverse complement strand
CCGCAGTTCCCCGCGCGCACCGACATCCCGGCCGAGCCGTGCCAGCCGGCGCATCAGGGCGGCGGCCACGCCGGCGCGCGGATCACCTTCAAGGACAGCCAGGTGCTGTTCCAGTACTACCCGGGCCAGGGCCTGCAGCTGCAGCCGCTTGGGAACTTCGGCAAGGCCAACGGGCTGTACACGCTGTGCACGTCCAACAAGACCGGCTGCGATCCCGCCGCGCTGCGGCAGCTCCTGGACGAGCTCGTGGCGATCAGGTCGGGGCGCGGCGGCTTCACCACCTGGGAGTACTGGTTCGCCTTCTCGGGCGGCTCCCCGCCGTGGACCAGCGGGATGGCCGACGCCACGGCCATCCAGGCGCTCGCGCGCGGCTCGAAGTACCTGCACGTGCCGTCCTACATGCGGGTGGCCAAATCGGCACTCGGCGTTTTCGACAAGGCGGCCCCTGTGGGAGTCCGCGTGCGGGGCGAGGGCGGCGGGGCCCACTACCTCCTCTATTCCTTCGCGCCGGGGGAGCGGGTCCTGAACGCGTTCATGCAGACGCTCAACGGGCTCTACGACTACTACTCGCGCTCGGGCGACAAGCACGCGCTGCGCCTCTTCAACGAGGGCGACCGCTCGGCCAGGCGCGAGATGCCGCGCTACGACACGGGCGCCTGGACGCGCTACGACCAGAACGGGGCCGAGGCCAGCCTCAACTACCAGGAGGTCGCCACCGGGTTCGTCGCCCATCTCTGCAAGCGCAGCAAGATCGCCTACTACTGCGCCCTCGCTCGGCGCTTCCGGCGCTACCTGACGACGCCCACGAAGGTCCACTACACCGGTCCCAGGAGCACCCGAAGCGGGCGCCGCACCGCGCTGGGCTTCACAATCGACAAGGTCTCGTGCGTCACGGCGAAGATCACCGACGCATCGGGCAAGCTGGTCCACCGCAGCCAGGTGCGCTTCGCGCGCGGCGCGCACGCGTTCACCTGGGTCCCGAGCGCGGCCGGCGCCTACACGCTCGCGCTCAGCGTGCTCGACCTGAAGAAGAACCACAGCGACCTCACGGTTCCGATCGCGGTCAAGTGACGGGTGTCCGGGCCGCGAGAGCCCGGATACGATGACCCGGCAATGGCGCCGCGCACGATCCTGTACACCGGCAAGGGCGGAGTTGGCAAGACCAGTGTCGCCGCCGCCACCGCGCGTCGCTGCGCGGCGGCCGGCATGCGCACGGTGGTCCTGTCCACCGATCCCGCCCACAGCCTGTCCGACTCGCTCGACACCGAGCTGGGCAGCTCCCCCACCGCCTGCGGCCGCAACCTCTGGGGCCAGCAGGTGCAGGCGCAGGAGGAGATGGAGCGCCACTGGGAGGCCGTGCAGGAGTGGATGGGCCCGATGCTGGCCGAGCGCGGCATCGACCGGATCGCCGCCGACGAGCTGACCGTGCCGCCGGGCATGGACGAGCTGTTCTCGCTGCTGCAGATCAAGCGCCACCACGAGGACGGCGAGTACGACGCGGTGGTGGTGGACTGCGCCCCGACCGGCGAGACGCTGCGGCTCCTGTCGTTCCCGGACGTGGCCAGCTGGTGGCTGGAGAAGGTGTTCCCGATCGAGCGCCGGCTGATGGCCGCCGCGCGGCCGTTCGCGCGCACGCTGCTCGACGTCTCGCTGCCGCCCGAGCGCGTGTTCGACGACGTGGAGCGCCTGGTCGGCAACCTCGTGGCGATGAACGGCATCCTGCGCGACCGCGAGGCCACCTCGATCCGGCTCGTGATGAACCCGGACCGCATGGTCATCCGCGAGTCGATGCGCACCTACACCTACCTGAACCTGTACGGCTACCTGACCGACGCGGTGGTCGTGAACCGCATCTTCCCCGCGGAGGTCGACGGCGGCTACTTCGCCGGCTGGCGCGCCACCCAGCAGGAGCACATGGAGCTGGTTCGCTCCGCCTTCGCGCCCGTCCCGATCCTCACCGCCCCCTACTTCGAGCAGGAGGTGGCCGGGGAGGCGATGCTCGATCGCCTGGCGGACGAGGTGTTCGCGGAGCACGACGCGGAGGCGCTGCTGCACCACGATCTGGCGCAGGAGCTGACGTCGAACAACGGGACCGCGACGCTGCGGTTGCCGATCCCGTTCGTCGAGAAGGCCGACATCGACCTGAAGAAGATCGGCCTGGAGGTGGTGGTCCGGGTGGGCGGCCAGAAGCGCACGATCATCCTGCCGTCCGCCCTGGGCGCGTACCGCCCCCACTCGGCGCAGTTCGAGGACGGCGCGCTCAGCGTGCGCTTCGAGAAGCCCGTAGAGGAAGGAGTCGAGGCATGACGGAGCCCCCCCGCGCGGACGAGCCCCGCGCGCACGCCCCTCCCGGCTGGGACGAGTTCGTTCGCGACGCCACGGGCAACGGCCAGCGCACCGCCGGCGGAGCGTCGCGCGGAATGCCCGACCTGTCGCCGATCATCGCCATCGTGGAGGCCCTGCGGCGCGTGGTGCCGCACGAGCTCCAGGAGCAGTTCAACGCCCTCCAGCGCGAGCTGCTGCTGACGCTGCGAGCGCTGATCGACTGGTACCTCGACCGCCTGGAGCGGCCGGAGCTGGCGCCAAACGTGGAGGACATCCCGATCGAGTAGGGCGGCGTTACCCTCTGCCGCGTGGCGCCAGCCGGCTCCAAGACATGGGTCCTGACCGGATCGCCGGAGAACTTCGCGGCCACCGCCGAGCGCGGGTTCCGGGTGATCGGCATGAAGGAGGGCCGGCGCGGGATGGCCGAGCAGATCGAGCCCGGCGACCGGATCGTCTTCTACCTGACGCGCATCAAGGCTTTCGGCGCGATCGTGCGCGTGACCGGGCCGATGTACGAGGATCGCGAGCCGATCTGGCCGGGCAAGCCCGGCAAGGTCGACTCGTACCCGTGGCGGTTCGAGACCGAGCCGGAGCTCGTGCTGGACGAGTCCGGCTACGTGCCGGCGGAGGACCTCGCCACCCAGCTCGAGCACGTGCGCAAGTGGCCGGCGGAGCACTGGACCCTGGCGTTCCAGGGGCAGCTGCGGACGGTGTCCGATTCCGACGCGGAGACGATCGAGGCCCGCATGCGCGCGACCGTCGCCGCCTGATGGCCGAGCGTCACTACACCGTGGAGCAGGCCAACGCGGCACTCGATTGGGTAGGCGAGCGGATCGCCCGGCTTCGCTCGGCGCGCGAGGGCCTGAACGACGAGGAGGCTCGCGCGGCGCTCACCGAGGCGGGGCCCACCAACGGCGGGGGCCAGCCGGGGCGGATCGTCTCGGACGCGTTCGTGGAGATGCGCACGGCGCTGGTCGAGCTGCAGTCGATGGAGGTCGTGCTGCGCGACCTCGACCGCGGGCTGGTGGACTTCCCGTCGATCCGCGACGGGGAGGAGATCTTCCTGTGCTGGGAGGAGGGCGAGGACGAGATCGGCTACTGGCACGAACTCGACGCGGGCTATGGCGGACGCCGCGCCCTCTGAGCCGCGGCCCAAGCTGACGGTCGCCGGCACCTGGCGGCGCCTGAACTTCGAGCAGCGGGCGGCCGCGGTGGGGTCGCTCCTCTTGATCGTCAGCACCCTGGGCCCGTTCTCCTTCGTCGAGGCGGCGATCGTGCTGATCGGCGCGGCCGTCCTGCTGCTGTTGCGCAGGCGCGCCGAGGGGCGGGAGTTCCACATCCCGTTCGGCGACGGGGCGGTGATCGCCGCCGCCGGCGCGTGGGCCGGTCTCCTGATCGTGGTGCGGCTGTTCAGCCGCCCGCTCGGTCAGGGTCTCCTGGCGCTGGTCTGCGCGGCCATCCTGATCCTGGCCGGGCTGCGCGAGAGGGCCAAGCACCCGAGGGACGACCTGCCGACGGAGCGGGCGCCGGACGAGCCGACGGAGCGCGCGCCCGACGAGCCCACGCGGCGCGTGCCGGACGAGCCGGCGCGGCCCGAGCGCGCGCCCGATCGCTCGGCCTACCGCGACGAGACGCTGCCGCTGCGGAAGGATCCGCCCGCGCCGAACGAGGAACCGCCCCCGCCGCCGAAGCCGGCCAAGGTGCTGCCGCCGCAACCGCCGCCCCCGCGCGCCGAGGACCTGGAGCAGCCGCCGCTCTGGAACGACCCGCCGCCACCCTCGCGCTGAGGAGCGGCGGACCGGAGTCGTGAGCGAGGGCAAGCTGATCCTCCTGGCCGGCGTGCTGATGGCCGCCGCGCTGGGGGCCTCGCTCCTCGCGGGGCGGGTGCGGGTGCCGGGGCTCCTGCTCTTCCTGGGCGTCGGCATGGCGGTGGGCTCCGACGGCGTCGGCTGGATCGACTTCAACGATTACGGCCTGGCGCGAAAGATCGGCATCGTGGCGCTGGCCTTGATCCTCTTCGAGGGCGGCCTGGACGCCGGCTGGGGCGACATAAGGCCGGTGCTTCGCACCGCCCTGAGCCTCGCTCTCGTGGGCACCCTGATCACGGCCGTCGTGGCGGGGCTCGCCGCCGCCTGGCTGTTCGACTTCTCGCTGACGGAGGGGATGCTGCTGGGCTCGATCGTCGCTGCCACCGACGGCGCGGCGATCTTCGCGCTGCTCAGGAGCTCCACGCTTCGGCGCCGGATGGCGCGCACGCTGGAGGGCGAGGCGGGGCTCAACGATCCGGTCGCGGTGCTGCTCGTGGTGGGGTTCATCGACTGGATCCAGCGGCCGGGCTACGGGCTGGCGGACATGGTGGGCCTGTTCGCCAGGGAGCTGAGCATCGGCGTGGCGGTTGGCCTGGCCGTTGGGTGGCTGGGGGTCCAGGCCTTCCGGCGGATGAACCTCGCGTCGGCGGGGCTGTATCCGGTGGCGTCGCTCACGGTGGCCGCGCTGGCTTTCGGAGCCGCGGACGTGCTGGGCGGGTCTGGGTTCCTCGCCGTCTACCTCGCTGGCCTGGCCCTGCGCAGCGGCCCGATCCCGGCCAAGCGCACGATCACCACGTTCCACGACGGGCTGGCATGGGTGGCGCAGGTCGCGCTGTTCCTCACGCTGGGACTGCTGGTCTTCCCCTCCCAGCTGGGCGACGTGGCCGTCAAGGGCACCGTGCTGGCCCTCGTGGTGGTGCTGCTGGCGCGCCCGCTGGCGACGGTCGTGGCGACGGCGTTCTCGGGCTTCTCGATCCGGGAGCGCGTAGTGCTGGGCTGGGCGGGACTTCGCGGAGCGATCCCAGTGGTGCTGGCCACCTTCGCCGTCATCGCCCACGTGCCGCACAGCCTGGAGTTCTTCAACATCGTGTTCTTCGCGGTGCTGGTCTCCACGCTGCTCCAGGGCACCACGTTCGAGGCGCTGGCCCAGCGCCTCGGGCTGACCACCACCGACCCCGCGCTGCCCCAGCCGCTGGCGGAGACGGGCACCATCCGCGGGCTGGGCGCCGAGGTGGTCGAGTTCCCGATCCGCGCCGAAGACGCGATCGTCGGCGTGTGCGTGCGCGATCTGGGCCTGCCGCGCGAGGCGCTGGTCAACGTGATCGTGCGCGGCCAGGAGGCCATCCCGCCGCGCGGGTCGACGGTCCTCGAGGCCGGCGACCGCCTGCACCTGCTGCTCCGCCAGGAGGCCGGCTCGGAGGTGGAGGTGCTGCTGGAGCGCTGGCGCAGGGGGCCGGCCGGCAGCTGGAGCACGGCGGGCTAGAGACCGACCAGCACCTCGCGCGCCGCGCGCTCGCCCGAGCGGATCGCGCCGTCCATGTAGCCGGGCCACTCGGCTGAGGTGCCATCGCCGGCGAAGTGGATGTTTCCCACCGGGCCCGCCGTGGCCGGGCCGAGCGCGGTGAGCACGCCGGGCGGGTTGAAGGTGCCGTAAGCCCCGCGCGTGTAGGGCTCCGCCGCCCAGACCATGTCCACGTAGTCGCGCGGGTGGAGGGCGGCGTCGCCGAAGTAGCGGGCGAACGACTCGAGCGCCGCCTGGCGGCGGACCGCCGGCGACGCGGCGAAGAAGATCCGCGCCTGGTTGCCCTCCATGAACCCAACCAGCACGCCCGGGCTTCCGTCGGGCGGCGAGTTGTCGTAGACCACCTGGATCGGTCCGGTGGTGGAGGTGGCGGTGCCGCTCAGCCCCTGCTTGCGCCAGAACGGCGTGTCGTAGATCGCGTTGACCTTGATCGTCGCGCCCATCGGCTGGCGCTGGAGGACCTGGTCGAACGCGGGCGGCAGGGCGGGCGAGAAGCGCAGCTGGCCGATCACCGGCTTGGGCGGCGTGAGGATGACCCGACGGGCGCGGAACGCCTCCTTCGCGGTGTGGAGCGTGGCCCGGGCGCCGCGGTCGATCGCCAGGACCGGCGCGTTCGTGCGGACCGAGCGCCCCAGCCCCTTGGCCAGCGCGATCGACATCTGCTGCGGACCGCCGGCGAAGCGAATCGTCTGCGCGTCGCCGATCAGGGTGTTGAAGTCCCCGCCCACGCCCTGGATCGCCGACAGCAGGTCGAGCAGCGAGATCTGATCGGCCTCCTCGCCGTACACGGCGCGGATGGCCAGCCCGGCCAGGTCGCGCGCCTCCGACGAGTGGTCGGCGCCGGTGATCCAGGTGGCCACGGTCTGCACGTCCCACTGGCCTGCGTGCGGCGCCTTCCACGGCTCCTGGACCGGCACCTCGGCGGCCATCTGGTTGAGCTGGAGGATGGTGGCCTCCACCTCGGCCAGCGACGCGGGGCTGGCGGGCGGGATGGTGCCGCTGTAGGTGTGCCGCTGCCCGTCGCGGTAGTAGACGCTGTTGCCGTCGGCGAAGGTCGCGAAGGTGGCCACGCCCAGCTCCTTCGCCAGGCCGAGGACGCGATCCTGGCCCGGTCCCGCCCACTCGCCCCCGAGCTCCACCACCTCGCCGTTGCCGAGCGGATGGTCGAGGTTGCGTCCGCCCACGCGGCGGCGCGCCTCCAGGACCAGCACCGAGTGCCCCGCCGCGCGCACGCGGCGAGCGGCGGTCAGGCCAGCCAGGCCGGCGCCCACGACCACCACGTCGTAGAGGCGGGGGCGCTTACGCCGTTTGCGGCGGGCGGCCTCGGCGCTTCCTGGCAGCCCGCCGGCCGCCGCGCCCGCAGCGCCCGCGGCGCCAGCCGCCAGTAGGTCGCGTCGCCGCAGCTTGGTCATCGCGATACGAAGCAAACAGCACGAGGCGCCGGGAGGCGCCGGGCGCGGCTCAGGCCGGCCCCACGTGCTCCGGCTCCGGATTCATCCGGACGGCGTAGCCGTAGCGCTGGAGCAGCACCTGGGCGGCATGCGGGCTCGGGTTGCTCAGGCCGACCTCCACGCGGTTGGCCTGGTCGTCGCGGCCGGTGCTCTGGACGTCCAACCCCTGCCGGGCCAGCTCGCCCGAGTCCCAGTCGCGGTTGACCCGCCTCTGGACGGCGTTCAGCTGGCGGAGCGTGTAGCGGCCGCGGCGCACCCGCAGCAGCGCGCCGTATCTCAGGCGGGCTCGGAGAGCCTTGACGTGGTGCCCCAGGTGAGCCGTGAAGATCGCGCCCACGTAGCCGCCGGCCCGCCGGTTGAAGAAGTAGGCGCCGCCGAACTCGTCGGCGGCACAGTGGGCCGCGTAGGCGTCGAGCGGTGCGATCGAGTCCTGGACGCGGTCCTCGAACCTCACCGTCTGGATCTCCAGCGGCGTGAGCGCGATGCCCAGTAGGCCGAAGCCTCGGTCCCGGTGAGCGCGGTCGCGCATCAGCCGCCGAATGAGCAACGTGCTGGCGTTGAGGCCGAACTGCTCCCGGGTCGACCGGATATCGCGTATCCGCTTACGTTCGCCATGCGAGGGAGGCCGCAGCGGCGGCCCGTCCCGGTAGCCCATCAGGTCATGCGCGAACTCCCTCCGGCGCTGGCGGTGGTAACGCGCCACGGCGAGGTCCCCACCGTGCCGCACCGCCGCCGAGAGCCTCGGCACCACACACCTGGCATGTCCCGTGTGGACCTTGCTCCAGCCGTCAACCGCCGCGGCGCCGACGACCAGCGCCAGCACGATCCCCGCGACGACACGACCCCCCATCGCCGCCGAGGCTACTCCTCAGCGACGTGGATCCGCACCGCTCAGTCGTCGAACAGCGCGTAGCCGTACTCGCCGCGCTTGTAGGCCAGCTTGGCTATCGCCGTCATCCGCTCGTCGTCGTTCGACTCGACCTGGTCGAGCGCGGCGGCCACCCGGAGCGCGGCCCGCGGGCAGAAGGTCTCCGCGATGAAGCGCTCCTGCCCCGACGGCTCCACGCCCTGCTCGTCGAAGATCGCCGTGACGCGGGAGAGCACCGCGATCTGGGCGTAGATGTCGGCCACGGCGTCGGCCAGGCGCTTCTGCTGGAACTGGCGCATGGTGATGTCGCCGCGGTGCTCGCGCAGCTGAGCCTCGGCCACCGAGCGCAGCCGCTTGACCTGGTCGGTGACCGGCGCCGCCAGGGCCGACAGCTCGGCGTGCGCCTTCGTGATCCTGTCGGGCCGGACCTCGCGCTGGATGCGCCCGGCCACGTAGTCGGCCAGCACGCCCACCATCTGGATCGGCTCGGTGAGCGTGATGTCCGAGAGCTCCTTGAGCTCCTCGCCGAGCGGCTTCATGCCGGACAGGGCGATGAATGCGCGCATCACGTCGTTGGCGCCCTCGAAGATCGGGAAGATGCGGATGTCGCGCAGCAGCTTCTCGTAGTCCTGGTCGCGCATGTAGCCCTCGCCGCCCTTGAGCTGCAGCGCCCGGTTGGCGGCGTACCACATGAACTCGGTGCCGGAGACCTTGCAGATGGCCGACTCGAGCGAGTAGTCGGGCACGCCCGCGTCGACCAGGCCGGTGCTGAGGTACGCCATCGACTCGAGCCCGAACGTGAACGACACCATCCAGCCGATCTTCTCCTGGACCAGCTCGAAGTCCGCCAGCGGGCGGCCGAACTGGCGCCGCTCCTTGACGTGCTCGATCACGTGGTCGAGGAGCCACTTGGAGCAGCCCACCGAGCCGCTGCCCAACGACAGCCGGCCGTTGTTGAGGATGTGCATCGCGATGCGGAAGCCCTCGCCGGGCGGGCCCAGCACGTTCTCCGGCGGGATGCGCACGTCGCGGTAGTGGAGCTGCCGCAGGTCGTTGCCGCGCAGCCCCATCGTGTCGTAGCGGTGGCCCACCTCGAAGCCGTCCATGCCCTTCTCGACGATGAACGCGGTGTGGCGATCCTCGCCGTCGATCTCGGTGCGAGCGAACGTGACGAACACCGAGCCCGTGCCGCCGTTGCCGATGTAGCGCTTCTCCCCGTTCAGCCGCCATGAGCCGTCCGGCTGGCGCACCGCCCGGCTCTCGAGGTGGTAGGCGTCGGACCCCGCGTTCGGCTCGGTGAGGGCGAAGCCCGCCAGCTTGCGCCCGGAGGTGAGGTCCGGAAGGAAACGGGTCTTCTGCTCGTCGCTGCCGAACAGGACGATGCCCTTCATCCCGATCGACTGGTGCACGCCCATGACCACCGACAGCGTCGCGTCGATCTGGGCGAACTCCTCCGACACGCGGCAGTAGCCGGTCTGCGACAGGCCCGCGCCGCCGTACTCCGGCGGGACGTACAGGCCCAGCAGGCCCCGCTCCCCCAGCTCGCGGATCTCGTCGTCGCCGATCCAGCGCCGCTCCTCCACCGCGCGCTGGTCGTAGGTCGATCCGAACTCGCGCGCCGAGAGCACCAGCTCGCGGATGCGGCGCTGCTCGTCGTCGTCCGGCTGCGGATACGGGAAGACCAGCTCCTCGTGGATCTCGCCCAGGAACAGCGACTTGGCGAACGAGGAGACGCCCTGCCGCGGGGCGGTCGGCTGCTCGGTGGTGGCAGCCTCCACGACCGTGCCTAGACCGAGTCGGGAGAGCGCGGGCCGGGCCCGACGTACTCGGCCGTGGGCCGGATCAGGCGACCCTCGCGCTTCTGCTCGAGGATGTGCGCCGACCATCCCGCCACCCGCGCACAGGTGAACATGGGCGTGAACAGCTCCGGCGGCACGTCGGCGTAGTCGAGCACGACGGCCGACCAGAACTCCACGTTGGTGGCCAGGACGCGGTCGGGGTAGCGCGCGTGGAGCTCGGCCAGGGCCGCCTGCTCGAGCTTCTCGGCCACCTCCAGCCGCGGGGCGCCGATCTCGCCCGCCGTGCGCCTCAGCACCCGGGCGCGCGGGTCCTCCGCCCGGTAGACGCGGTGGCCGAACCCCATCAGGCGCTCGCCGCGGTCCATGGCCGCCTTGACGTACCCGGCCGGGTCGCCCGAGCGCTCCACGTCGTCGAGCATCTGGAGCACGCGCGACGGCGCGCCGCCGTGCAGCGGACCCGACAGGGCGCCCACCGCCGCCGACAGGGCCGCCGCCACGTCGGCGCCGGTGGATGCCACCACCCGGGCGGTGAACGTCGAGGCGTTCATCCCGTGCTCCGCGGCCGAGATCCAGTACGCGTCGATGGCCTTGACGTGGTTCGGGTCCGCCTCGCCGCGCCAGCGGATCAGGAAGCGTTCCGGGATCGACCTGGCCTTGTCCACCTCGTTCTGCGGCACGGGAGGCGCGCCGGTGCCGCGGGCGGACTGCGCCACGAACGACAGCGCCATGACCGACGCGCGCGCAAGGTCGTCGCGCGCCTCCTCGTCGGAGATGTCCAGCAGCTGACCCATGCCCCAGTTGGGCGCCAGCTGCGCCAGCGCCGCCTGCACGTCCACGCGCGTGTCGCCGGTCAACATCGGGATCGGGTACGGGATGGCCGGCGGCATGCCCGGCTCGAACTTCCCGTCCACCAGCAGACCCCAGACCTTCTCGAACGGCACCTTGCCGGCCAGGTCCTCGATGTCCACCCCGCGGTAGCGGAGCGCGCCGCCCTCCTTGTCGGGCTCGGCGATCTCGGTCCGGAACGCTACGACGCCCTCGAGGCCCGACGGGACCTCTATGACCTCAGCCAACTCCCGCCTCCTTCTCGGCGTGGGGACGAGCGCGGAGAATAGCCCTCGGGGCACCCGCGCTAGGCTGCGGCCGGTGCCGATCCTCGCCGACCACGTCGCTTCGTACCTGGCCGAGCTGCGGCCCGGGCCCGGTCCCGTGATGGCCGAGATGGAGGAGCTGGCAGAGCGCGAGGGCGTGCCGATCGTGCACTGGGAGACCGGCCGCCTGCTGGCCGCTCTCTGCCGTGCGATGGACCCGGTCGTGCTGGAGGTGGGCACCGCCATCGGCTACTCGACGCTGCACATGGCCGAGCAGCTGGAGCGCGGACGGGTCGTGACGCTCGAGCGCGACCCCGCTCGCGCGGCGCAGGCCCGCGACTTCCTTGGCCGCGCCGGCGTGGCCGACCGCGTGGAGCTGGTGGAGGGCGACGCGCGCGAGACGATCGCCGCGCTGGACGGTCCGTTCGACCTCCTGTTCGTCGACGGGACGAAGACCGAGTACCGCGAGTACGTCGAGCTGGCCGAGCCCAAGCTGTCCGAGCGGGCGCTGCTGGTGGTGGACAACCTGCTGATGTCCGGCGAGGTGGCGCTCCCCGAGGACGCCGAGACGTTCTGGTCCAAGGAGAACCTGGCCTCGGCGCGCGAGCTGAACGCGAAGCT
>JAXDIC010000152.1:0-4520 GCA_034664185.1 Thermoleophilaceae bacterium | reverse complement strand
GAGGGCATGCTGATCGTCAAGTTCTGGCTGCACATCTCCGACGAGGAGCAGCTGCGCCGCTTCGAGCGCCGCGCGCGCGATCCGCTCAAGCAGTGGACGCTGACCGACGAGGACTGGCGCAACCGCGAGAAGCGAGGCGCGTACGTCGAGGCGGTCGAGGAGATGCTGGAGCGCACCGACACCGAGCACGGCGTCTGGCACGTGGTGCCAGGCGAGTCAAAGCGCTACGCGCGGGTCTTCGTGATCGAGACGGCGATCGCCGAGATCGAGCGCGGGATGCGCAAGCACGGCATCGAGCCGGTGGACCTCGAGGCGCTGGTGGGCGCCGGGTAGCTACATCCCGCCGCCCGACTCGGCCGGCCTGTTGGGCAGCACGCTGGGGTCGCGCACCACCTTTGGGGGCTTCTTCTTGGTGTCCACGAACAGGCACAGGTAGCGCCTGCGCGCGTCGTCGGCGATGCAGGTCCGGAAGTAGCCCTCGCCGAGCCGGGCCGTGTTCGCGGTCTCGATGTTGCGCCTGTTCTCGGCGGTGCCGTAGCGGAACACCCAGCGCTGGACCGCCTTGGCGTTGGCCAGGGTCGCGTTCGTGTCCGCGACGATCAGGTGGTGGGTGGCCAAGCCGGAAGCGGCCAGGCCCACGGCGCCCACCGCCAGCAGGGCGACGGCGCCCCGGTCGACCGCGACCGGCAGGTGCGGGTCGTCGATACCGCGCTCGGCCCGCTTGCGCTCGGCCAGGCGGGCCAGGAGGTCCGCCGCGGCGAGCAGCGCGACGTTGCAGAACGACGCCAGGATGATCGACACCGGGATGTTGAAGCGCACGCCGGTGCCGACCGTGTGGAGCAGCACGGCGTCCACCGCTGTGAAGAGCGCGAAGGCCGGCCAGCGCCAGGCGCCAAGCAGGCGCCAGCGCAGCCTGCGGGTCCAGAAGCGGTCCGCGGATTCCACCGGGCCAGCTTATGCAAGCCGTCCCCGATGACCGATCCCACGAGCGGCGTAGGATCATTGGCATGACGCAGGAGCTGTGGGTGGCCAACCTGGGCCGCGTTCCCTACGCCGAGGGCGTGGCCCTCCAGGACCGGATCCGTGGAGCGCGCCAGGCGGGCGCCATCCCGGACACGCTTCTGCTGCTGGAGCACGACCCCGTCTACACCAAGGGTCGCCGTACCGAGCGATCCGACCTGCCGATGGGCGACGACTGGTACCGCGCCCAGGGCATCGAGGTGGCCGAGACCAGTCGCGGCGGCCGCGTGACCTACCACGGACCCGGCCAGCTGGTGGGCTACCCGATCATGGGGATCGGCGACGTGATCGCCTACCTGCGCACGATGGAGCGCGCCGTGATCGCCGCCCTGGCTGACGAGGGCGTGGACGCCCGCGTGCGCGAGGGCCTGACGGGCGTCTGGGCGGGCGGGCGCAAGATCGGCTCGATCGGCGTCCACGTATCGCGCGGGGTGACCATGCACGGCTTTGCCGTCAACGTGGACGGCGACCTCCAGCCGTTCGAGTGGATCGTGCCGTGCGGCATCGACGGCGTGCGCATGACCTCCGTGTACTTGGAGACGCGCCGGACGGGCGCCATGCGCTGCTTCCGCAAGCGCATGGCCTGGCGGTTCGCCGACGCGTTCGGGCTGCGGCAGCGCCTGGTGTCCATCGACCGTCTGCTGGAGTCCGCCGCGCCTGTGGAGGCGGTGCCGGCGTGAGCACGCGCTCGCGCTCCAACCCGGGCGGCGCCCGCGTGCTGGACATGGGCGAGGTGCGGCCCTACCGCGAGCGCAAGCCGCCGTGGTTCAAGGTGCGTGCACCGGGCGGCCCGCGCTTCCTGGAGCTCAAGCGCATGATCGACGACCAGGAGCTCAACACCGTCTGCGAGGAGGCGGCCTGTCCCAACATCGGCGACTGCTGGCAGCGCGGCACCGCCACGTTCATGATCCTCGGCGACACCTGCACGCGCCGGTGCGGCTTCTGCAACGTGAAGACCGGGCGCCCCAACGAGGTCGACCCGCTGGAGCCTCTGCGGGTGGCGCAATCGGTCAAGCGGATGGGGCTCCGTCACGCGGTTATCACCAGCGTCGACCGCGACGACCTGCCCGACCTCGGGTCCACCGCGTTCGTGGGCGTCATCCGCTCCATCCGCCGCTTCGCCCCGGGTTGCAAGGTCGAGGTGCTGACTCCCGACTTCCGCGGAGAGGAGATGCCGCTGGCTCGCGTGATCGCCGAGCGCCCGGACGTGTTCAACCACAACGTCGAGACGGTGCCTCGTCTGTACCCGCTCGCTCGTCGGGGATCGAGCTTCACGCGCTCGTGCCGGGTGCTTCAGGGCGCCAAGGAGATGGGCGGCCCCGAGGTGGTCACCAAGTCCGGGCTGATGACTGGCCTGGGCGAGACCATGGACGAGATGCTCGAGGCGTTCGCCGTCCTGCGCGAGCACGATGTGCAGGTGCTGACGGTGGGCCAGTACCTGCGACCCACCCGCGACCACCTGCCGGTGGCTCGCTACTGGCACCCGGACGAGTTCGCCGAGTTGGAGCGCCAGGCGTACGCGATGGGCTTCGAAGCGGTTGCCGCCGGCCCGCTGGTTCGCTCCAGCTACCACGCAGAGCAGACCCTGGCCCAGGCCGCAGCGCACTAGCTCCCGGCTCTGTCAGCCTACGCCGCTTGCTTCCGCTCAAGGACAACATCCCGACGCGGCGCTTCCCGCTGATCACCGTCGCGCTGATCGCGATCAACATCGTGATGTTCTTCGCCTTCCAGCACGCGCACTGGAGCGGGTCCGGCTTCGCGGTGAGCGAGAAGAACACCGTCGAGTACGCGTACATCCCGTACGAGCTGACCCACCCGGGCAAGCACTGCGGGGAGCGCGCACTGGTCGTCGACCAAGCCGGGCGCGAGCAGCCGGTGACGACGAAGGGTGCGGCTCAGTGCGAGGGGAAGACCGAGACGTTGACCGACACGACCACGGGCGCGCAGGTCAGCGCACGCGTGAAGAAGGTCTTGGACAAGAACCAACCCAGCACCTTCCTCACCATCCTCACCTCGATGTTCATGCACGGCGGCCTGCTGCACATCGCGGGCAACATGCTGTTCCTGTGGATCTTCGGAAACAACGTCGAGGACGCGATGGGCAAGCCGAAGTTCATCCTGTTCTACCTGCTGGGCGGCCTGGCCGCCACGGCGCTGCAGACCGCGGTGGGCCCCAACTCGACGGTTCCCAACCTGGGGGCCAGCGGTGCGATCGCGGCGGTGCTCGGCGGCTACGCGCTGCTGTATCCGCGCGCCCGCGTAGTCACGCTGATCTTCATCATCTTCTTCGTCACGGTGGTGGAGCTGCCGGCGCTGCTCGTCCTGGGCGGCTGGTTCCTGCTCCAGGTGATCGACGCGAGCCAGCCCACCGGTGGCGGCGGCGGGGTTGCCTACTTCGCGCACATCGGCGGCTTTATCTTCGGCCTGCTTGCGATAAAGCTCCTCGCGCGACGCGTGCGCGACGACTACGTCGAGCCGAAACTCCCGGTCTACTGATGGGCAGGACTGCCGCGCTCGTCGGAGCGCTCGTGATCATCGCGCTGCTCGCGTTCCTCACCCTGCACGTCGCGCTCCGCGACGGCGTGGACGTCCTGGTCGTCATCTCGCTACTGGTCCTCGCCCTGGTGGGCGTCGGCGTGGTGGGCGCACTCAACGCCCCTCCGGATGACTAGCCCGCTCCAGGGCGGGAGGAGGAAGCACCGCGGCGGCGGTAACTGGCCGGCGGCGTTGGCGGGCATCGCCATGGCGGTCGCGATCGCGGTGGTCGTGGCTCTGGTTTCGAACAGCGACTCTGGCGGGGGCCATCCTCCGCGTGCCGCGGCACACCCACGCGCCGCGCCGGCGCGCCCGCGCCCGCGGTCCGGCCCGCTGCCACGCCAGGCGCCGCCGGGCATCTCCGCCCTCACAGGCCCCAACGACGTGGCTGTCCATCTCACGCCAAGGCCGGGAGCGGCTCTGATGTTCGACGTGGGCAGCGGGCGCGTGCTGTGGAAGCTGCACCCGATGCGCATCCGACCGATCGCCAGCGTGACGAAGATCATGACCGCGCTGCTGGTGGCCGAGCGGCTTCCCGTCAACTCCACGGCGCTGATAACCAAGGACGCGATTCGCTACACGGGCTCCGAGGTGGGCGTGCTGCCACGGGGCAAGCGCGTGAAGGTGGAGACCCTTCTCTACGGCCTTCTCCTTCCCTCGGGCAACGACGCGGCGGTCGCGCTGGCGGACCGCATCGCGGGGTCGGATCGCAACTTCGCGCGCGTCATGAACCAGCGTGCCCGCGACCTGGGGCTGACCTGCACGCACTTCGTGTCGTCGTACGGGCTTCAGGAGGGCAACCGTTCGTGCCCGGCCGACCTGGCCGCGCTCGCGCGGATCGTGATGGGCAAGCCGCGCATCGCCCACGTCGTCGGTCATGCCCGGGTCACGCTGCGGTTCCCGTTCCTGAAGGGCGGCCGCCTGTTCCTGCACTCAACCAACCCGCTCTACGCCCTCAGGTACCC
>JAXDIC010000122.1:0-2600 GCA_034664185.1 Thermoleophilaceae bacterium | reverse complement strand
GACACCGCGACGAGCTACCGGTCGGGCGCCCGCTTCGGCCCGGAGGCGATCCGCGCCGGCTCGTCCCTGCTGCGCCCGTGGCACCCAGCGCTCGCGGTCGACGTGTTCGCGTCTCATTCAGTTGTGGATTGGGGCGACATCGCGATCACCCCCGGCAACGCCGGCCGCACCATGGAGCAGGTGTCCGCCGGCCTCGGCGAGTTGCTCGAAGCGGGCATTACCCCGATCGTCCTCGGCGGCGACCACTCGATCGCACTCGGCGAGCTGCGAGCGCACGCGGCTGCGGCCGGAGAGCCGGTCGCGCTCGTTCTGCTCGACGCCCACGCCGACACCTGGGACGAGTACTACGGCGAGCACATCTTCCATGGCACTCCATTCCGCCGCGCCGTCGAGGAGGGGCTCCTCGACGCTTCGCGATCCGTCCTCGCTGGGATGCGTGGACCGCTGTACAGCGCGGCAGATGTGGACCAGCCGCGGGAGATGGGCTTCGACGTGATCCCAGGCGACGAGCTGCGCTCGCTGTCGCCGGCCGACTACGGCGCGCGGGTGCGCACGCGTGTCGGGGACGGGCCGGTGGTCCTCGGCTTCGACATAGACGTGCTCGACCCGGCCTTTGCGCCGGGCACTGGAACGCCCGAGGTCGCAGGACTGCTCCCACACGAGGCGCTTGCATTCCTCCGCGCGCTCGCGGGGATGCGATTCCGCGGCTTCGACGTGGTGGAGGTATCGCCGCCCTACGACGGACCGGGACAGGGGACCGCGATGCTCGCCGCCAACGTCGCATACGAGTTCCTCGCCCTGGCAGCCCTGGCCGGGAAGCGCTGATGACGGGCGAGGCGGTAACGCGACGGCGGGTCGTGGTGCGCGGCGAGGTCCAGGGAGTCTTCTTTCGTGACTCGACCCGGCGCGAGGCAGAGACGCGCGGCGTAACGGGATCTGTCACGAACCGCTCGGACGGCGCCGTCGAGGCCGTCTTCGAAGGTCCCGAGGAGGAAGTCGACGCGATGGTCGAGTTCTGCCGGTCGGGCCCTTCGCGGGCACAAGTGCAGGACGTGGAGGTCACCGAGGAAGAGCCTGAAGGCCGCGGCGGCGGATTCAGCGTGATTTGACGCTCCCGTAACGAACCTGTCACCGAATTGGTACAGACGGGTGCTGAGATGTAACTCACCCCCGCGTAGCTTCGGCGATGTGATCGACAAACGGAAAGCCGAGGTCGCCGCCTACGCCGTCGCCGCCTTCGTGGTGGTCCTCCTCGCGATGCGTCTGCTGCATCGCGATGCAGGCGCTGGGCAGCCGGTACCCAAGCTGTCGCTCGACCAGGCGGGTCGCGCGGGAGCGGGCTCGAACGCGCCTCCATCGGATACCGCCCGCGGTCGGGACACGCGCGTGCTCGTCGTGGATGTGGCCGGCGAGGTGCGTAGTCCGGGCGTCTATAGGGTGCCTGCCGGCTCGCGGGCCGACCTTGCCGTGCAACGCGCCGGGGGCGTCACCCGGCAAGGCGAGAGCACTGCCGTGAACCTCGCGATGCCGTTGCATGACGGGCAGCAGATCGTCGTGCCGCGACGCGGGGCGGCGCCTGCGGTCGGTGCAGGTGCGGCGGGAGCGGGCGCGGCAGGCGCTGCGGCTGCCGCGCCGGGCGGAGCGCCCGCGCAGCCGGTCAGCCTGTCGACCGCAACGGCTGCCCAGCTCGAGACCCTGGACGGGATCGGTCCGACCCTCGCCGGGCGCATCGTCCAGTACCGCGACGCCCACGGCGGTTTCCGGTCGATCGACGAGCTGCGTCAGGTGGACGGGATCGGGGACAAGCGTTTCACAGCCCTTCGTAAGGCGGTACAGCCATGACGACGGCCCGCGGACGATGGAAGCGCAGGTAGCGAGGCGATGGCGCGCCCGGGCCCCCATCGTCATGTCCGTTGGAGCCGCGGCTCGCCGTTCCGCGGCTGCGTTAGGGCGGCGGCCCCACCACCTGGCGATGGGTGCGCTCGCCGCCGGCCTCCTGATCGCACCGAACCCACGGGTAGCCATGCCGGTCGCAGCCCTATCCGCCGGTGCGGTGGCGATGACAGCTGCGCGCGCCGCTGGGAAGCCGTCGTGGCCGCTCGCGCTCCTCGGCGTCGTCATGGTCTGTGGCGGCGGCGTCGTGGGGGCGTGGCGAGTGACCGCGATCGACGGTTCTGCGGAGCGCGCCGGGCCGGACGGCGCCCCCCTGTCCGGCCGGGCGATCCTGCTCGAGCATCCACGGCAGTCGCAATTCGGGAGCTCGGCGGCCGTGCGGATGACATCCGGACGCGCAGCGGGGTCGCGCGTCCTTGCGCGGCTCGACGGATTCAGGCCGTGGCCGGACGGTGGGGAGCCCGGGGCCGTGCTCGAGCTGTCCGGCTCGGTCGAGCGGCCCGCCGCTGGCGGCTCGTTCGACTGGCGCGCCTACCTGCGGCGCCGGGGGATCGCATACGAGCTCGGCCTGGACTCCCTGTCTGGGACGGGGGCCCGGCGCGGGGGCATCATGGGGGTCGTCGACTCGATGCGGCGACGAGCCGAGCGCGCGCTCGGCACCGGCCTGCCAGCAGGGGAGCGGGCCCTGGCGCGCGGCATGGTCCTAG
>JAXDIC010000080.1:0-2534 GCA_034664185.1 Thermoleophilaceae bacterium | reverse complement strand
GCCTATCAGGATCAGACGTTTGCTCACGAGGCGTCCGAGCGCCGCTCACACACCTTCGTCGCTCACGTCCGCTACGCGTCCACCGGCGGCCTGAGCACCGTGAACACGCACCCGTTCGAGCAGCGGGACAGACTGTTCGCCCACAATGGCGTGATCGGCGACCTGCCCCGGCTGGACTCCGAGCTCGGCCCCGCCGCGAAGCTCGTGCAGGGTCAGACCGACTCCGAGCGCTTCTTCGCGTTGATCACGCGGGAGATCGAGCGCACCGGGGATGTCGGCAAGGGGATCACCTCCGCCGCGCAATGGATCTCCAAGCAGCTGCCGGTGTTCGCCCTGAACTGCGTGCTGATCACGCCCTCCGAACTGTGGGCGCTGCGCTACCCCGACACGCACGAGCTCCACGTGCTCCAGCGCGCGGCCGGCGGCGCCAGCGGCAGTCGCCACCTCGACCACGCGAGCGCCCGCGGGTCGGTGCGGGTGCGCTCGGGCGACCTCGCCAGCGCGCCCGCGGTGGTCGTGGCCACCGAGCCGATGGACGAGGATCCGGGCTGGCGCGCACTCGGGCCCGGGCAGCTGCTGCACGTGGACGGGAACCTGAATGTCGATGTGCGTACGGCGCTCGAGCACCCGCCCGCGCATCCCCTCACCCTCCAGGACCTCGACCCGCGCGCCGCCGCCTCACAGTCCGCCGAAAAACCCGCCGCGAGACCCGCCGAAAAACCCGCCGAGAGACCGTCGTGAGCAGCACCAGCGTCATCTACCGCAGCGCGACCGGCTACGAGCTGCTGATGCGCGCCCTGTACGGCCGCCACTACGCGGATCGGATGCGGGCAGTGGCCGACCAGGTCCCCGCCGAAGCCACCGTGCTCGAACTCTGCTGCGGCCCCGGGACGCTATACACCCGCCACCTCCATGACCGCGCGAGCGGCTACATCGGCCTCGACGTCAACCGGACCTTCGTGTCGAGGCTGCGCAGCCGGGGGGTGGACGCCCGCGTGATGGATCTGGCTGACCCGGGCTTGCCGTTGCCCGGCGCCGACGTCGCGATCATCCAGGCGAGCCTCTACCACTTCCTCCCCGACGCGGGATCGATCGTCGACCGGATGCTGGCTGCGGCGACGGAGCGTGTGGTGGTGGCGGAGCCGATTCGCAACCTCTCGAGCAGCCGCCTACCCGGAATCGGGTTGCTCGGGCGCCGCGCGGCCGACCCGGGAGTTGGCGGCCATGACCAGCGCTTCACCGAAGCGAGCCTCGATCAGCTGATGGAGGCTTACGCGGAGCGGGTCCGCTCAGCGTTCCTGATCCCGGGGGGCCGCGAGAAGATCTACGTGCTCGGGGCTGCCGGCTGACTCAGCCAGCAGCGGCTCCCGGACCTCCGAAGCCGCCGAGGCTTCCGCGTCGATCAGAAACAGCGGGCGGTCCTTGACCTGCTCGAAGATCCGGCCGACGTAGAGGCCAACGACGCCGACGCTGACGATGATGAAGCCGGCCAGCACCAGCAGCAGCACCGCCAGGCTCGTGTAGCCGGGCACCGCCTTGTCCTTCTCCACGAAGTAGTCGACCACCTCGAGGGCGGCCACCACGATCCCGATCGTGGCGATGACGAACCCGACCAGCACGACGACCCGCAACAGCACCGTGCTGCGGAAGAACATCCCGTCGAGGGCGACCTTGACCAGGCGCTCCAGGTTGTAGCCGCTCTCCCCGGCGTGCCGGTCGTGATGCTCGATCTCGACTGCGGTCGAATCGAAGCCCAGCCAGTCGAGCGCGATCATGTACTCGCGATCGCGGTCGCGCAGTCGCAGGAAGGCGTCGATCACCTGCCGGCTGAGCAGGCTGAGATTGCTGTAGTCCGGGCGTACGTCGGTCTCCAGCGTCAGCTTTCGATACGCCCGGCTGGTCAGGCGGCGGAACGCGGAGTGACGCCAGCCGCGCCGCACGGTCCGGACCATGTCGTATCCCTCACCGGCCGCCGCCCACAGGCGCGGGATGTCCTCCGGCGCCTCCTGCAGATCACAGTCCATCACCACCGCCCACTGCCCTCGGGACTGGGCGAGCCCGGCGGTGATCGCGGCGTCCTGCCCGAAGTTCCGGCTCAGGCGGTAGGCCCGGACATGCGCGTCCTCGCGAGCCAGGCGCTGAAGCACCGCCCAGCCGCCGTCGAGGCTGCGGTCGTCGACGAACACGAACTCATAGCGATCGGTGATCTGCGCGACGCTGCGGGTGAGGCGCTCGTGGAGCGCGCCCAGGCAATCGGCGCAGCCGTAGACCGGAACCACCACGCTGAGCAGCAGCTCAGGTGACGGGGTTCCGGACACCGCGCTCATCGGCCCGTAATCGGAGGTGCTCATCGCTCGCCCAGCAGTTCGACCAGTGCCTGCACGACGTCGTCCTGATCAGCTTCGGTGATCTTTGGGCTGAGCGGGAGGCTCAGGGTTTGCTCGGAGAACAAGGTCGCCACAGGGAAGGCGTCCGGGGAAAGGCCGTACGTGTCGCGGTAGAAGGGGTGCAGATGGACCCCGCGGTAGTGAACG
>JAXDIC010000069.1:0-2913 GCA_034664185.1 Thermoleophilaceae bacterium | reverse complement strand
GGGCCGCCCATGCGCAGGTGCGAGTGAAGCGTCAGGTCGCCGTCGAAGCGCACGAACACATGCTTGCCGCGGGTGTCGACGGATCGCACGCCGCGGCCTTCGAGCCGCGCCGCCGAGAGGATGGTGTCGCCCTCGGGCATGGCCTCCTGCCTCACGCGGTCAGGGTCAGCTTGCGCGGGCTCTGACGGAAGCCCATCTCGATCAGCAGCGCGCCAAACGGGGAGCCGATAACCGGCTCGCCGTCGAAGCGTTCGAGCGCCAGGCGCTTCAGCCGGCCCCTGTGGACGTGCTCGGCCAGCGCGTCCAGCGCCTCTCGCAGCCAGTCGGCGGGCTCGCCGGCGTCGTCCAGCGGATGGTCGCGCAGCGTCAGCACGCCCTTGCCGCCGCGCTCCAGGTACAGCACCGGCTCGGCGTCCAGCGTCACGACGTAGGCACCGGCGACGCGGCCGGGCCGGCGGCCGCTGTCGTCGGCGCGCTGCGGCCACGGCAGCGACGCGCCGTACGGATTGGCCGGGTCGGTGGCGGCCAGCACCAGCGGGCCGGCGGGCTCGTCGGAGCGCAGGCCACGCAGCCGCTCCACCGCGGCGCCCAGCGCGAACTGCGCGCCGCCGAGACCCTCCACGAAGTAGCCGCGCCGGGCGGTGCCCAGCGTCTCGAGCTTGGACAGCTCGTCGTAGAGGCCGGCGAAGCCGCCGGGAATGCCCTCCGCCAGCACGGTCTCGCGGGTCACGATCCCGTAGCGCTCCAGGAGCAGCTCGGCGATGGCGCGCATCCGGGGACCGTGCGTGGGCGCGTCGGCGAACAGCGGCGCGGTGAGCGACCAGCGCCCCTGAATCTGAGGCGCGGCGGGCCGGCGGCGGCCGCCGAATCGCCGCCCGCGCGCGGCCTGGGCGCGCTGCCTGGCGAGCGACAGCCTGGGCGCGCGCAGCGGAGCGAACGCGTCGTTGGTCACCTCGCCGGCCCACACGAGGTCCCACAGCGCCTCCTGCAGCTCGACCGGCTCGACCGCGTGGCCGTCCACCTCGGCGACGTCCGCGATCAGGTCGGTCCAGAAGGACGCTCCGCGCTCCAGCCGGGCGCGGAGGGCGTCGTGCAGGGGCTCGGCGGGCCGCTCCGAGCGGTTGGGCGGCGGCCCCACCCAGCGCGCGTCCTCGCGGAAGTACAGCGCGACCTTGCCCGAGTGGCGTCCCAGCGATCCCGCGCCCACCCAGACCAGCTCCCCGCCCGAGCAGAGCGCGTCGATCCAGGTCTGCGAGTAGGCGCCCACGCGGCGCGGCAACACGTCCCGCTCCCAGACCTCGGGCGCCAGCGCAACCCCCTGGAGCGGCACTAGCGCCTCCCGAAGGCGGTCCACGCCGGCGCCGCCGGGCGGCGCGGCATCGACTCCCTGCCAGGCGGGCAACAGACGCGCCAGAGCGCGCTGCTCGGCGGGCTCGACCTCCTTGCGCAGTGAGGCCAGCGACGCCCGCCGCAGCCGCCTGAGCACCTCGGGGTCGCACCACTCGCGCTCCGACCCGCCGGGGCGCAGCTCCCCGCGCACCAGCTCTCCGGCGCGCTCCAGCTCGCGCAGGACCGGGGCCGGGTCCACGCCGTAGCGACCGGACAGCTGGCCGGTGGTGAACGGGCCGTGCGTGCGCGCGTAGCGCCGCACCAGGCGGCGCATCGGCTCCTCGACAGGCTCGAGGAACGTCTCGGGAAGGCCGCCCGGGGGCACCGCGCCCAGGGCGTCCCGGTACAGCCCGGCGTCCTCGGCCGCCAGCCAGCGCTCCTCGCCCGCGATGCGCATGGTCACGGCTCGCCGCTCGCCCCGCAGCTGCTCCAGCATGCGCTTGGCGGACACGGCCTGGAGCGAGCGCTCCTGCGCCTCGTCGGTGGTCAGGTCGCCCACCGCGCGCAGCACGTCGTGCAGCCCGTCGGCGTTGGCGGCTCGGGTCCGGTCGCTCAGGCGCTGCAGGTCGGCCTCGACCTCCGCCATCGCGTCCGGGTCGATCAGCTCGCGCAGCTCCTCCTGCCCGAGCAGCTCGCGCAGCAGGTCACGGTCGAGCGAGAGGGCCGCCGCCCGCCGCTCCGCGTTGGGCGTGTCCCCCTCGTACATGTAGGTGGCCACGTAGTCGAACAGGAGCGAGGAGGCGAACGGCGAGGCGTGCTGCGTCTCGGCCTCCACCAGCGAGATCTCGCGGCGGTGGAGCTTGCGCAGCAGGTCGTCCAGCGCCGGCAGGTCCAGCACGTCGCGCAGGCACTCGCGGTAGGTCTCGAGCACGATCGGGAACTGGCCGTAGGACTTGGCCACCTCGAGCAGCGATTGGGCCTTCAGCCGCTGCTGCCAGAGCGGCGTGCGCTTGCCCGGGTAGGCCCGCGGCAGCAGCATGGCCCGAGCGGCGTTCTCCCGGAAGCGCGCGCCGAACAGCGCGGAGGAGCCCAGCTCGCGCACCACCAGCTCCTCCAGCTCCTCGGGATCGATCAGGACGAGGTCCGCCGCCGGCGGCTCGTCGGCGTCGGGCAGGTGCACCACGATGCCGTCGTCCGACCAGATGGCGTCGGCCTCCAGGCCGGCGTCGTCACGGATGCGCGCGCTGAGCGCCAGGCCCCACGCCGCGTGCACGCGGCCGCCGAACGGCGAGAGAACGCACAGGCGCCAGTCGCCGATCTCGTCGCGGAAGCGCTCCACGACGATCGTGCGATCCGACGGGATCACGCGCGTGGCCTCGCGCTGCTCGCGCAGGAACTGGACGAGGTTGTTGGCCGCGCGCCGATCGAGGTCGTGCGTCCGGGCCAGCTCGGCCGGGTCCTGATCCACGGCCCAGCGGCTGAACTCGCCGATCGCCCGGCCGAGCTCCACCGGGCGTCCCACGCCGTCGCCGCGCCAGAACGGCACCGCCCCCGGGGCCCCCGGTGCCGGCGTCACGATCACGC
>JAXDIC010000051.1:0-3333 GCA_034664185.1 Thermoleophilaceae bacterium | reverse complement strand
AGTGAGCTGTGCTGACCCCAGATGCTGAACGGCGACTCGCGTCCGGCCTGGTATCCAAGCGTCCGGTCCCAGAGGGCGCCGATCCCGCCGTGCGGGACGAACGGCGCGAACGACGCGACGATCACCGTCACGCACGCCGCCGCGGCCACCGCGGTCGAGCGGCGGCTGACCCCACGGCCCGCGGCCAGGACGGGAGCGGCCGCCACCGGCGCCAGCTTGGCCGCCGCGGCAAGTCCCGCCAGCGCCCCGCGCGCCGGGGCCGACGACAGCGCCACGAGCGCCCACACCACCAGCATGGCCACGGCCGAGTCGTTCGAGTTGGACTGGAGCGCGAAGGTCGAGTACGGGTACGCGGTCCACGCGAAGGCCAGGCCGACGCCCAGCTCGCGGCCACGGGGCCCCGCGCGCAGCCGCCGTCCCAGCATGAACAGCCCGACCAGGGTCAGGAGGTCGAACGCCAGGGCCGCGGCGTGGGCGGCCGGCAGCTCGCCCCAGGCGCCGTCGAATCCCAGCGCGCGCTCGAACGGCAGGTAGAGCAGGTAGTTGACCGGGCCGTAGGTGTCGCCGTGCTCGCTGTCCGGCGCGAACCGCCCGCTGTAGAGGCCGTGTCCCGTCGCTATGCGGTGGGCGCCGATCACGCCCGAGTAGCCGACGTCGACCACGCTCGAGTCGGCCACGTTGAGCGCCACGCGGAAGCCGACGAGGAACAGCAGTGCCAGCCCCACCGCGGCCACCGGCACGACCGGGAAGAGGCGCCCCGCCGGCCGCCGGGGCCGGAACCCCATCCAGAGCATGCGCAAGAGCAGGTAGGCGAGCACCGGGTAGACCAGCGGCACCGAGGCCGAGATGTCGCCGCGGTTGAAGAAGAAGTGCGATGCCCCGAAGGCCAGCAGCACGAGCAGGTCCAGGTGCAGCATCCGAAACGGGCGCCGGGGGTCGAAGAACGGCAGCAGGAACAGCGCGCACAGGGGCAACCAGACGTACGGCGCGTTCAGCTTGCCGCCGAACTGGCCGGAGTAGCCGCGCGCCATCTTCCACGCGACCTGCCAGCCGGTCCACGACTCCACCACCGCCCCGCTCGGGTCGTCCACGATCGCCTGCGCTCGCTCCTTGCCGCCCTGGAAGAAGCTGACCTGCCAGCGCAGCGGTCCGTCGAGGTACGCGTAGGGCGCCATCGGCCCGCGCGTGCGGCGCTCGGCGCGGATCTTGGGGTCGGCGCTGGCGATGGCGATGGCCCGCCGCGCGGTGAGCGAGTGGAACGGCGGCGCCCGGTCGAGCGTGGGCGCCAGCTGGGGCTGCTGCGCCTGCGCCGCCGGAGCGGCGAGCGCGACCAGCAGCAGCGCGACCGCGAGCGGAGCTAGGAGCCGCGCGGCGCGCGGTAGGCGAACGTCCACATCTTGTTCCCGACGAAGTTGAGCGGGGTGGCCGCGACGATGGAGATCGCCTGCGCGACGATGGTGGGCACGTTGGTGGCCGTGACCAGGAACTGGAGGATTCCCAGGGCCACCAGGAACGCGATTCCGCTGACCGTGAAGAAGCGCGCGGCCTGGAAGCCCGCGTGGTGCTCGCGCGCGCCGTGGCGCCCGAACGTCCAGTGCCGGTTCCACCAGAAGTTGTTGAAGACGGCGACCACGAACGCGATCGTCGCGGCGGCCACGTGGTGCATGCCGAGGCCCTTGTTGGCGGCGGCGAACACGCACAGGTTGACCACGTAGCCCGATCCCCCGACCGCGGAGAACTTGATCAGCTGCATCCAGTTGTGCGGCTTGCGGATGCCGTGGCGCACGCGCGTGTGCACCCGCGGGGACGGGGCGGCCTGAGCCGAGCTGGGCTGCGCGAGCGTAGGCGCGGCTGCGGTGGCTGTGTCGTCGGGCATCGCGGTCACGAGGGTATCGAGAAGTGGCTGAGAACCATCGGAGTCACGTCGGCGATCGTCCACTGGTCTGGATACCCGCCGGAGGGCCGTTCGATACCAGAGACGATCAGCGCTCCCAGCGAATCGCCGCGCAAGAGCGAGCCGTGGCTGCCGCCCCCGACGTGCGCGATCCCGCCCCAGTCGACGAACTCGGCCCCGCCGCCGGCCGAGATCATCACGTCGCCCGCGCGCGGGCATTTGAGCGCGGTCCACAGGCGCATCAGCGCCAGCGGGTGGGACCGGCTGGCCACGCCGCCGTCCTCCACGACCAGCCCGAGCGCGTCCAGGTCGCCCTCCACGCTCCAGCGCCCCCCACGCGAGTCCGTCAGCTCCCCGCCCGGCCCGAAGCGAAGCTCTCCGCGCGGCGTCCAGACCGCCGCCTCGTCGCCTTCGAGGCGCGCGATCGCGTCAAGCCCGTCAACGGCGCTAAGGTCGCGCACGAGGCGCGGCACGACCTTGTCGCGTCGCTCGGGGTCCAGCACGTAGACCTGCGCCGAGCGTTGCGACGGGCACACCGCGATCTCCGCCGCGGCGGGGTCGGTCTCCTCCGGCGCCAGGACGTCCCAGGACGAGAGCACATCCGCCAGGTTCACCCGATCCGAAACGGCGACCTGCGAGTGGTCCGACATCACGATCACGGCGTAGTCGCGCAGGAACTGGTCGGGCCCGCCGCCGGCGTGCATGATGCGCTCGAGCGCCCGGTCGGCGGACGCTATCGACGTGACCTGCGCGTAGGGGCCGCGGCGGTGGGAGTAGGTGTCGTTGTCGGGCAGCGAGACCAGGATGAAGTCGGCCAGGTCGTTCTCCACCAGGTACGACGTGACGCACGCGGTGTGCTGGTCGCGCTGACCAGGCATGCCCAGCGCGGACCGGCAGTCCGTCTTGCGTGACGAGAACAGGTCGGCGTAGAAGAGCTCGTCGGGCCCCCACACCGCGTGTCGGAACCGCTCTCCCGTGGCGCGCGCGATGCGCGGGTAGAGGCCCTCGGCCGCCGTGGCATGGCGCTTCCTGCCGCGGTAGATCAGGTACGTCGTGCAGGCGCTGCGCACACCGGCGTCCCCGAGCTGCTCGAACACCGTCAGCCGATCGCGGCTGAGGTGCGCCATGTTCATGTTGTAGACGGTGTCCTGGAGCGACTTGACGATCCCGAACGTGCGCGTGGCCTCGAACGAGCTGCCGTACTCCACGTAGCGCTCCTCGCCGCGGTGGTACCAGTTCATCGACGGGATGTGGTGCTCGTCCGGCCACGCACCGGTCGTGATCGTGGAGGCGGCGACGGGCGTTACGGAAGGGAACGTCGAGACGCAGTCGCGCACGTCGGGGCCGCGGGCGATCCGGCGGGCGAGCGTGGGCGCGCGCCCGTGCTCGCCCGCGCGGTCGAGCATCTCGGGCTTGAGAGCGTCGATGACCGCGAGGAC
>JAXDIC010000037.1:0-2897 GCA_034664185.1 Thermoleophilaceae bacterium | reverse complement strand
GACGAGTGGCCCGCCCGCCACGACCTCTCGTCGCTGCGCATCCTGGGCTCCACCGGCGAGCCGTGGAACCCGGAGCCGTATCGCTGGCTGCAGCAGGTCGCGGGCGGCGGCAGCGTGCCGATCATCAACCTCTCGGGCGGGACCGAGGTGGGCGCGTGCTTCCTCACCCCGTTTCCCGTCGAGCCGATCAAGGTGTGCTCGCTGGGCGGGGCGTCGCTGGGCATGGACGTGGACGTCTTCGACCCGGCCGGCAACCCGATCCGCAACGAGGTCGGGGAGCTGGTCTGCAAGCAGCCCTGGCCTGGTATGACGCGCGGGATCTGGAACGACCCGGACCGCTATATCGAGACCTACTGGTCCATGTACGACGGCGTCTGGCGCCACGGCGACTGGGCCAAGATCGACGAGGACGGCCAGTGGTTCCTGCTGGGCCGTTCGGACGACACGATCAACGTCGCCGGCAAGCGGCTCGGCCCGGCCGAGGTCGAGTCCGTGCTCGTCTCGCACGCGGCGGTGGCGGAGTCGGCCGTGGTGGGCGTGCCCGACGCCACCAAGGGCGAGGCGGTGTGGTGCTTCGTCGTGGCCCCGGGCGCCGACGGCGAGCTGGCGGCTGAGCTGGCCGAGCTCGTGGCGCACGAGATGGGGCGCCCGTTCAAGCCCTCGCGCGTGGTGATCGTGGAGGCTCTGCCCAAGACCCGCTCGGCCAAGATCCTCCGGCGCGCGGTGCGTGCCGTAGCCATAGGGGAGGACCCGGGGGACATGTCGAGCGCGGAGAACCCGCAGTCGCTGGACGCCATCCGCGCCGCCCTTCGCTGACGAACGCGAAAGGGCGGGGAGTGCTGGCTCCCCGCCCTCAGGCGCTTCCTGGGCGCGACGCCGTGGCCGCGCTCGTGGTCTCTCCTAGAAGTCGGGGTCGCCCAATCCCGACTCCGTGATGGTGCTGACGACCAGCGGGTTGCCCGGCCGGTCCATCGCGTTGGGCGACGGCGACCAGACCATCGTGTGCGATCCGGTGACCGTTCTCGTGGGCCCGCTGGGCGTGCCGAGGGTGATCACGTTCGTGCCCGGAGTGCTGCCGCGAACGAGCGTCGACGGCACGCCGGTGGCACCGAAGGTCGTGTTGGCCGAGACGTAGTCCCCGCCGAGCTTGACCGTGCCGACGTAGTAGTCCTGGCGCTGGTTGCCCTCGACCCACACGCTCAGCAGGTCGTTCGAGCCGCTGTTGTCGATGTGCACCACCACGTTGCGGTTGGTGGGCGCATCGTCACCCAGCATCCTGCTCATGATCTCGTTGAACGAGAACGTGATCGTGTCGCCCAGCTCGGCCTTTCCGACCGTCGTCCCGCCGTTTGAGCTCTGCACGTCCTTGGCCTTCGGGGGCGTGTTGTCCATGGTGCCCGTGTCGGACATCGTGGTGGAGTTGCCGGCGAAGTCGGTCATGGTGACCGAGTAGGCGTAGGGCCCCTCCGGCAGCGGCTTCCTGGCCGGCCAGTCGCCCTCCCAGCTGTTGAACGACCCGCGGCAGATGCCGGTCTTGACCGGGCTGTTTGACATGTTCATCTTGGTCAGGTCGTAGCCCGGGTACGGCAGGCCGAAGCTGCTGATGTCCATCGTGACCGACTTCACGCCGGTCGGCGTGTCGCCGGCGTCCACAACGTTGTTGGCGCACACGTAGATGCGCGCCCCCTGCCTGATGAAGCCGATGTCGCCGCCGGCGAAGCTGGTGATGGTGAGGCTGTCGGCGGTCGGTCCGACGAGGTCGTCGGCCGCTGCCGGAGCCGCCGCGACTCCCATCGCGGCGAGTGCGAGGACGGCGGCGAGCGCGCCGCTTCTCCACGTCCTGAGACGCATGGACCAGGTCTGCATGTGCGAGTCCCCCTGCTTCGAGGTTTCTGCGAGGCGTGTGCCGTTCGGGCACATCCCTGCCTTGCACTCTTATAACCCGACCTACGTCATTTGTCCAGACCCTGGGCCCCGAGCTCAAGCAGGACCCCCCGACCGGGCGCTCAGCCCAGGACGCCGTCGCGCTCGCAGCGCGCGAGCCAATCCTCGGCCAGTCGCAGGCGTGCGCGCGTCTCCTCGGGCCAGCTCGCATCCTGCGCGCGGAAGGGCATGGTGGCTCGGCCGAGCAGCGCGCCGGACACGCGGCGCCGCAGCTCGGCCTCGTCCACGGCTTGGCCGAACGCGTCCTGGAGCTTCTCCGCGTAACGACGGATGGCCGCCCGATCCCCGTTGGCGAAATACGCCAGCGCCCACACGCGCCCCAGCATCAGGGCCAGGTCGTCCACAAGCTGGCCCGGGCCCGCGTCGTCCACGTCGAGCAGGCCCGAAATGCGGCCGTCGCGCTCCACCAGGACCTGCGACTCGTGGAAGTCGCCGTGGACCGTGGTCAGCGGCTGGGGCCGCTCCTGGCCGTAGGTCTCCTCGAAGCGGTCGAGGGCGTCGGACTCCTCCGGCAGCGCCGCCTTGAGGAACCGGACGTGGTTGTGCAGCTTGTGCCCGGTCGTCACCCGCGGCTCGCCGTCCAGCTCAACCGAGCCCAGTCGTTGCAGGAGGTCCACGAGCTGCGCGCCCTCAGGCGCGTACGACGCGCGGCGCGGCAGCAGCTGTCCGAGCGTCGTGCCCGGCAGGGCCTGGAGCACCAGCAGGCCGTGCTCGTCCGACCCGCCCGGGCAGTCCGCGATCGGCAGCCCCGGCCCCAGCTTGGCGTGCAGCTCGTACAGCGGCTGGGCCTGCCCGGGGCGCAGCACCTTGATGAACAGGAGCAGCGTGGTGGGCGCCTTGCCCAGCCGCCCGCGCTCACGATCGAAGCGCAGCCCGCGGGAGGGGATGGTGGCCTCCATCACGGCTCGGCGCCCGGGCCAGTACGACTTGGTGGCCAGGTGGATCCGCCCCGG
>JAXDIC010000035.1:0-6609 GCA_034664185.1 Thermoleophilaceae bacterium | reverse complement strand
GCCTCCAGTTCATGGACTCGAGCGGCCTGCGCTCGCTGCTGGCCGCCCATACGAACGCTCGGGAGCTGGGCCGGCGCTTGGTGATAGTCCGCGGCGACGACCGCGTGCAGCGGGTCCTGCGCATCACTCGCCTCGACGAGCGCCTCGAGATCGTCGAGGACGCCGAGAGCCTGGCCGGCGCCGCCTGAGCCCTAGCGGGCCGCTGCGTCTATCTCGAACCAGACCGTCGCGCGCCGCCCGCGGTGGACGCCCCAGCGGTGGGCCAGGCGGTCGACCAGGTGCAGGCCCCAGCCGCCGGCCTCGGTGTCGGGCGCGCTTCGCGGGGTCGGCTCGAAGCCGCGCCCGGCGTCACTGACCTCCACCCGGAGGGTGCCGGTGACGGTCGATACGAGCAGCCGGAGCTTGGATCCGGCCGGGGCGCTCGAGTGGCGCACGCTGTTGGTGACCAGCTCGCTGATCAGCAGCCTGATGTCCTCGAGCGCGGTGGGATCCGCACGCCCGTCCAGGTGCGCCAGCGCGGCCCGGGCCTCGGCGGCCGCGGAAGGCCCCGGATCCAGCTCCAGCTCGATCGCGGACAGTCCCGGGCGCTGTATCGGCGCTCCGCCGCCGCCCCTGAGCGCGGACTCGCGGCTGAACCCGGCCGAGCCGGGCAGGCCGGCCACGGGGCCATGAAAATATCTCTCGGTTGGTCGAGCCATTCGCATCTCGAGTCGTTTCATCGAGGGCTTGGAGGGCGGCGGGAGATCCCTCCTTACTGAGTTGTTCCCGACCCACGACAGCGAAAACGTGTGCTCGGTCACTGAAACTTCCCTGCCAGCGGCGTCTTTCTGTCCCGACGCCCCTTGATTTGGCTCCCGGTGCCATTCCAACACCGGCCTGCCCCACGACAGCCATAACGGGAGGCGGGCCCGTCCGTCGCCCACGCCAGTGCGTCGCCCGGGACGTGCGCGTTCCGTCACGGTTGCCTTTCTCCTGTAACCGCCCGTTCGCCCCATCTCGGACGTGGGCTCTCCTGGTACCCCTATACGGTGCTCAAGGGAGCCCACGTCCGAGTTCGGGCGCACGCCGCATTACAGGACAGCGCCAACCCTCGCGTCCCCGTCGGCCGCGCGTCTTCCGTAGCGGTTGCCCGTCTTCTGTAGCGGTCTGTTCGCTTGGTCGGGGAACGGCTTCGGCGAACGCAGCGTTACAGCGGTGTTACAGCCCGTGCCGGCTCAATGCGAGGTCTCGTCGGCCAGAACCTCGTCCGCGATGCGGTCTGCCGCATCCGGCCGCGCCAGCCGCGCGGCGGCCTCCGACATGGCCCGCAGGCGAGTGGGATCGGTGAGCAGCGCACCTACCTCCGCCGCCAGCCGATCGGGTGTGAGGTCGGAGTCGGGCACCACCACCGCCGCGCCACCGTCGGCCATCCAGCGGGCGTTCTTGTCCTGGTGGCCCGCCGTGGCGTGCGGATAGGGCACCAGGACCGCCGGAAGGCGGGCGGCCGCCAGCTCGAACACCGAGCCTCCGGCGCGGGCCGCGGCCAGGTCGGCCGCGGCGAGGGCGTCGGCGAACGGCTCGACGTACTCCACCAGGCGATAGTGCGGCGGTGAGCCCAGCTCGGTCAGGCGGTCGCGGAGCTCGCCGAAGTCACGCCGGCCGCTGGCGTGCAGGACGCTACACGGCGCATCGCGCCCGAACGCCTCCAGAGCGGCCAGGTTGAGCGATCGGGCACCGATCGATCCTCCGAAGACCAGCAGGCAGGGGCCCTCCGCGGGCAGGTCGAAGCGCCGCCGCGCGGCCGCCCTGTCGCCCTCGCCGGTGCCCGCGGGCACGGCGCGGCCCACCACGGCGTAGCGGTCCCCGTCGCGGCCGTCGAGCGGGAACGCGAGGAAGACCCGCCGCGCCGCGGGAGCCAGCAGCCGGTTGGTGATGCCCAGATGGCTGTCGGCCTCCGTGAGGTACAGCGGCAGCCGCAGCGACGCCGCCGCCAGGCCCACCGGCGCGGCCACGTAGCCTCCGCCGCCGATGACCGCGTCGGCGCCGATCTGCCGGAGCAGCCGGCGCGCCCGGACCGTGGCCACGCCCGCGAGGCCCACCGCGCGCGCCGCGCGCAGCGGGTTGGACCGGTGAAGCCCGGCCACGGCCAACTGGTGGAACGGGTAGCCGGCCGCCGGTACGAGCTGGGCCTCCGCCCGCTCCCCGCCCGCGAACTCGACCTCGGCGCCCCTAGCCCGCAGCGCGTCGGCGACCGCCAGCGCGGGCACCACGTGCCCCGCCGTGCCGCCGGCCGCGATCGCTATCCGCATCGGATCCGCCGTCGATCGCCTCGAGCCCGCGCCCAGACCGCCTGGCGGCGCTTCCGCCGGTGGCCGCCACGTTGAGCACCAGGCCCATCGCGGCCATCATCACGACGAGGTTGGAGCTGCCGTAGGAGACGAACGGCAGCGGCACGCCCGTCAGCGGCGCCATGCCCAGCACGGCGAAGAAGTTGAGCGAGGCCTGCGTGAGGATGAGCGCCGTCATGCCAGCCGCCAGCAGCTTGGCGTAGCGGTCGCGGGCGAGCTTGGCGGCGCGGAAGCCGGCGTACGCGATCAGCCCGTACAGCGCCGCCAGCGCGGAGATGCCGACCAGGCCCAGCTCCTCGCCCACGATGGCCAGGATCATGTCCGTGTGCGCCTCGGGCAGGTAGAAGATCTTCTGCACCGACTCTCCAAGGCCCACCCCGAAGATCCCCCCGGAGCCCAGCGCGATCATGGCCTGCACGCCCTGGAACCCCGTCTTGCCCGCGTCGTTCCAGGGGTGCAGGAACGTGAGCAGCCGGTCGCGCCGGTACGGCTCGGCCACCGCGAAGATCAGCGCCACCACGGCGAGCGCCAGGAGGATCGTGCCCAGGTGCCGCATCTTCACCCCGGCGGCGATCAGCAGCGCGAACGTGGACAGGCAGATGACCATCGCCGTGCCCATGTCCGGCTGCTTGAGCAGGAGCAGGCACGCCGCGCCGACCACCATCAGAAGCGGCCGGCAGAGAGCCTTGACCGAGGCCAGGCACCTGGGCCGCGCCGACAGGAGCCCCGCCGAGTAGAGGACCAGCGAGACCTTGAGCAGCTCCGACGGCTGGAACTGCACCGGCCCCGCCCCCAGCCAGCGCGTGGCGCCGTTCACCCTGATCCCCACGTGCGGCACCATCACCGCAAGGGTGAGCACGAAGGACACCCCGACCAGCATGGGAGTGGCCTTCCGGGCCGCCGCCAGGCCGCCGCGCGAGATCAGGTGCATGGCAATCAGGCCCAGCGCTCCGAACATCACGTAGCGCTTGAGGTAGAAGGCGGGGTCGCCGTTCGCCAGGAGCGATTCGGCCGAGCTGGCCGAGTAGACCATCACCGCACCGGCCGCCAGCAGGCAGAGCGTGGCGGTGTAGAGGATCGAGTACTCGAGCGGCGGCTTCGCGCGCCGCGCCGTGCGCTTGGCGGCGGCCATCCGGGCCCCCTTCGACGCGCCCGCCCGAATTCATTCTCCGAATCGGGCGACCGGGCGCCCGCGCCGTCACTTGATCGACTGCTGGTAGAGCGTGAAGCCGATCGAGGAGCAGATGGCGGCCACGATCCAGAAGCGCAGGATGATCTTGGTCTCCGACCAGGCCATCAGCTCGAAGTGGTGGTGCACCGGTGCCATCAGGAACACCCGCTTGCGGAAGCGCTGGAACGAGAACACCTGGATGGCGACCGACAGCGCCTCGATCACGAAGATCCCGCCGATGATGAGGAGCAGCACCTCGGTCTGGGTCATAACGGCCATGGCCGCGATGGCCCCGCCCAGGCCCAGCGACCCCGTGTCCCCCATGAACACGGCCGCCGGGAACGAGTTGAACCAGAGGAAGCCCACGCTGGCGCCCACCAGGCAGGCGCACAGGAGCGCCAGGTGCTGGATCTTGGGATCCCCGGTGGAGAGCGTCATGGCCGTGTAGGCCAGCAGCACGATGGCGACGCAGCCGGCGGCGAGGCCGTCCAGGCCGTCGGTCAGGTTGACGCCGTTGGTGGCCCCGGCCAGCACGAAGAAGATCAGGACCGGGTAGAGGTAGCCGAGGTGCACGTGGGCGTTGAAGATGCGCACGTTGAGCTCGTCGTGGAGCCCGACCCCGCGCGTGGCCACGTACCAGAGGGCGATGGCGATGAGCGCCTGGAGCAGCAGCTTCTTGCGCGCCGACAGTCCCAGCGAGCGCTTCTTGGAGATCTTGGTCCAGTCGTCGAGGAAGCCCAGCACCGCGCAGGCGACGGCGGTGCCGAAGACGGCGACGCTGGCGCGGTCGTACTTGGTCAGGATCAGGAACGGCACCGACACGGCCAGGAACAGCACGATGCCGCCCATCGTGGGCGTGCCCGCCTTGACGGCATGCCCGGCGGGGCCCTCCTCGCGGATGTGCTGGCCGAACTCGCGCGCGCGCAGGAACTGGATGAACTTGGGGCCCAGGAAGATGCAGATGAAGAGCGAGGCCATGCCCGCGATGAGGATGCGGCCGAGCATGGCTACGTGGCTCCGACCACGCGCTCGAGGCCGGCGGAGCGTGAGCCCTTGATCAATACCCGATCGCCGGGCAGCGCCAGCTCCTCCAGGATGCCGCGCGCCTCCTCCGGGCTGCCCGCGGCGTGCTTCTCGCCGTCGAACGCGGCCGCGAACGGCAGCGCCTCCTCCCCCACCGTGACCAGCACGTCCAGCCCCAGCTCGTCCGCCCGGCGGCCGATCTCGCGGTGGAAGCGCTCGCCGTCCTCCCCCAGCTCGGCCATCGTTCCGAGCACCGCGATGCGGCGCCCCGCGGGGCTCTGGGCGAGGTGCTCGAGGGCGGCGCGCATCGACATCGGGTTGGCGTTGTAGCAGTCGTTCACGACCGTCACCCCGCCGCCCATCTCCACCACCTCGCCGCGGAGGGAGGAAAACGCCACTTCCACGCGGCCCTCCGGCACGATCCCGAGCGCCGTGGCGGCGGCCACCGCGGCCACCGTGTTGAGGATGTTGTGGGGCTCCGAGTACGACAGCTCGAGGGCCACCTCGACCCCGCGCGCGTCGATGCGGGCGACTGGTTCCTCGAACGAGACGAGGCGCACGTCGCCGCCCTCGCCGAACGTCAGGGTCTCGAGGTCGTCGCGCAGGTGGGGCTCCAAGAGCGGCTCGCCCGCTGGGACCACGCAGCCCGCCCCCGGGCGCAGGTCGCGGATCAGCTCGGCCTTGGCGGCGGCCACCCGGTCCACCGTGCCCAGGAGCTCGAGGTGCACCGGGCCGACGTTCACGATCACGCCCACGTCGGGCTCCGCGATCGCGGTCAGCTCGGCGATCTGGCCGGCCCCGCGCATGGCCATCTCCAACACGAGCGCCTCGGTGCCGCGCTCGGCCTCGAGCACGGTCAGCGGCAGCCCGATCTCGGTATTCAGGTTCTCGCGGTTGGCGTGCGTGCGCGGCCAGCGCGCGCGCAAGAGCGCGGCCAGGATGTCCTTGGTGGAGGTCTTGCCGGTCGAGCCGGTGACGCCCACAACCGGGCAGGCCAGCTCGCGCCGCCACTCGCGCGCCAGCGACTGCAGCGCGGACAGCGGGTCGGGCGCCGACACGACGGGGCGGCCGCTGCCGGCCAGCGCCTCCGCGTGCTCCGACGCGACCAGCGCGCCCCAGGCGCCCGCGTCCAGCGCCGCGCCGGCGAACCGGCCGCCGTCGGCCTGGTCGCCCGGCAGGCCCACGAACAGGTCGCCGTCCGCGATCGCGCGGGAATCCACCACGGCGCGGCGGGGCCCCGAGGCGTCGGGATCGCCGGCGCCAAGGCGACCGCCCGCCGCGGACGCGACCCAGGCCGCCGTCCGGTCGATCACGAGCGCGCCCCCTGGAGGTCGCGCAGCGCCTCGCGCGCCACCGCCACGTCGTCGAACGGCTCCTTGCGGCCGTCCTCGAACTCCTGTCCGTGCTCGTGCCCCTTGCCGGCGATGACCACGACGTCGCCATCGGCGGCGTCCCCCACGGCGCGCCCGATCGCCAGCCGGCGGTCGACCTCGCGCTCCGCGGTCGGCCCGGCGCCCTCGAGTATCTGGTCGAGGATCGACTCCGGGTCCTCCGAGCGCGGGTTGTCCGAGGTCACGATCACGCGATCCGCCAGCGACGCCGCCACCGCCCCCATCAGCGGGCGCTTGCCGCGGTCGCGGTCGCCGCCCGCGCCGAACACCACGTGGAGCCGGCCGCGCGTGATCGCGCGCGCCGCGCGCAGCACGTTGTCCAGCGAGTCGGGGGTGTGCGCGTAGTCCACGAGCACGGCGAACGGCTGGCCCTCCTCGACGGGCTCGAAGCGGCCCGGCACCCGATCCGCGGCTGCCAATGCGTCCACGATCGTGTCGTAGGGGACGCCAAGCGAGCGCGCGGCAGCCGTGGCGGCCACCGCGTTGGAGACGTTGAAGAGCCCGGGCAGGCGGGTGCCCATCTCCACCTCGCCGTCGGCGGTGACGAGCGTGAAGCGCGAGCCGCTGGGGTCGAAGCGCACGTCGCGCGCGCGGTAGTCGGCGTCGTGGTCGATGGCGAACGTGGTCGCGTCCGGCAGCTCCGCGGCCAGCGCGCGACCGTGCTCGTCGTCCACGTTGACCACCGACGCGCCCGGGC
>JAXDIC010000214.1:0-4571 GCA_034664185.1 Thermoleophilaceae bacterium | reverse complement strand
CCTGCGGCTGGTGGACAACGGCGTGATCTCCCCCAAGCCCAGCCTGGCCCACCTGCCCGCCCCGCCGCACGCGTACCACCTGATCCCGCGCGGCTCCTCGAAGGCCGCGGCCGTGGCGCGGCACATGCAGGCGCGCGGCTACGCGCCCGAGGAGACCGTGGCCGTGGGCGACTCGCGCGAGGACCTGGGAGTGGCCCAGCACGTGGGCCGCTTCTTCCTGGTGGCGAACGCCGTGGAGCGCGACCCGTCGATACGTGAGGCGATCGGTGGCGCGGCCAACGTGGAGATCACCGAGGCCGGCCATGGCGAGGGGTTCTACGAGGCGGTGGTCCGCTCGCTGGCCGAGGCCCGTCAGCGGTAGTGCAGCGAACGCAGGAAGCTGCGTAGGCGCTTGATGTACTTGCGCCCGCTGGGCGCGACGTCGCCCTTTGGACCATGCAGCAGGCCGTCCCGGAACGCCCTGTCCACCAGCCGCATGCCCACGGCACCGCGCCCCAGCCGGTACTCGTCGGCCGCGTAGGCGGCCACCGCGCCGCGCACGTCGTAGTGCGCCGCCTTTAAGTGGCGGTACTGCGCGCGCTTGGCCTTGGCGTCGCGTCGCACCAGGTCGGGAAAGCTCTTGGTGACGTCGATCATCGAGCCGGCGCTGTAGTGCCAGATCTGGATCGGGAAGGCCGAGAAGGCGTACGCGGTGAACTCGTAGGCGAAGCGAGCGTCGGAGGAGCGGAACTCGGGCCGCCCGTCGTGGTCGATGTCGACGAGGTTGTACCCCGGGTCGCGCCAGTCCTGAGTCCGGTGGGTGTACGTGTCGGTGGCCGAGTGGTAGCCGTAGATCACCGACAGCGTGCAGCAGTGGGCGCCGCCGGTGAACAGGTCCACGATGACCTCCGGCTCGCCGTCGTGCTCGAGGTCCACCACCTGCAGTGAGCTGATGCCGGCCGGGGCGCCCGCGGGGATGATCATGCACTGCGAGCACGGGGCGGGCACCGGCCCGTCGAGCACGGTGTGGCCGGCGCGATCGATCTGGATGTGCACGTCGCTGTAGTCGTAGGGCCCGTTCTGGGTGTAGGTGAGCTTGGCCTGCACCTGGCCGAGGCTGGCCGTGTCCGTCTTGGTGGTGCTGGCGGCGCTGAACGACGCCCAGCACAGGAGGCCGGCGAGCGCCGCCACCAGGGCGGGTCCGAGGATGCGAGTTCGCTCGACCATGCGCGCATTCCAGCACGCCGCCCCGCCGGAAGCGGGCGCCATACACCGCCGACGCTCGTAACGATCGCCACTTGGACGTGTATCTGAGTCTGTAAGGACCTTTGTCGGAGCCCAAAGGAGGGTTTTGATGGACTTTTCGGACTCGCATCACCTCCGCAAGATGGTCGCGGGGGCGTGCATGGTGCTCGCACCGCTGATGTTCGTGGTCGCGTTCGTTATCTCGCCGAAGCTCGAGACGGACGCGGGCCCGGCGCTGAACAGCGCGGCCAGCCACCTGGACCGCTTCTACGCCGCGAACCTGATCGCGACGATCGGGCTGGTCCTGGTGGTGCCGGCGGTGCTCGGCCTGATGCACATGCTGCGTGAGCGGCGGCCGGTGTACAGCGCCATCGGCGGCGGCCTGACGATGCTGGGCATCATGGGCGCGCTGGTCGGCCAGGGCGTCTCGTTCGTGATGTGGCAGATGGCCACGGATGGCGTCCAGCCGGCCGACGTCAGCGCGCTTCACGGCGTGCTGAACGACGCGGGCGCGTACATCCCCACCTACGGTGTCGCGTTCCTCGCCTGCGTGGGCGCGCTGATCGTCGGTGCCGGGCTGTACAGGGCCGGCGTGGTGGACTGGTGGATGGCGCTGTTCTTCGCGGCGGGCGCGGTATGCATCAACGTCGCGTTCCCGGCGGGCGTCCTGGGGCTCGCCATCGTGGGCGCGGCCCTGATGCTGGTCGGGCTCGGCTCGATGGGCCTGATGGTCCTTCGCGAGAGCGATGCCGAGTGGGAGCACACGCCGGACTACCACGGGATCCGTCCCGCGGCCGGCGTCAGCTGAATCTCCGAGCGACCGGTTCGCCGGTCGCGCGCGGAGCGAGGCAGGCGAGCGCCCCCTTGTGGGGCGCTCGCTAGTTCTGGGGACGCGTCACTCACGCGTGCGGGCACACGGATCGTTCATGCTGCCGTGGATGGCGGACCTGATTCGGGAGCTTCGGCGGACGTGCGGAGCGGACGGCGTGGTGACCCACCCGCACGCCCTGCGCACCTACGAGTCCGACGGCCTGCTCCAGTACCAGGCGATGCCGCGGGTGGCGGTACTGCCCGACACCGCGGACCAGGTGCGCGACGTGGTGGCCGCCTGCCACCGCGCCGGGGTTCCGTGGGTGGCGCGCGGCGCCGGCTCCGGGCTCTCGGGCGGAGCGCTGCCGGTGGAGGACGGGGTGCTGATCGTGCTGACCCGGCTCCGGCGGATAGTCGAGGTGGACCTGCCCAACCAGCGGGTGGTTGTTGAGCCCGGCGTGACCAACCTCGCGATCTCGCACGCGGTCGCACCAACGCACTTCTTCCCACCGGACCCGTCGTCGCAGATCGTCTGCTCGATCGGCGGCAACGTGGCCGAGAACTCGGGCGGCGCGCACTGCTTCAAGTACGGCTTCACCACCAACTACGTGACGGGTCTCGAGGTTGTGCTGGCCGATGGCGAGGTGGTGACGCTGGGCGGCAAGCAGGCCGACGTTCCGGGCTACGACCTGGTGGGCACGTTCGTGGGGTCCGAGGGCACCCTTGGCGTGGCCACCCGGATCACGCTGCGAGTGGTGCCCAGGCCGCAGGCGGTGCGCACGCTGGTCGCGTTCTTCGAGCACACCGGCGACGCCGGCCAGGCGGTGTCGGACATCGTGGGCGCGGGACTGGTGCCGGGCGCGCTGGAGATGATGGACCAGCTGTCGATCGAGGCGGCCGAGGGTGCCGTGCACGCCGGCTTCCCGACCGACGCGGGGGCCGCCCTGCTTGTGGAGCTGGACGGCTCGGAGGCGGAATGCGAGACCGGCTTCGCGGAGGTCGAGGAGATCTGCCGGCGCAACGCCGCCACCGGCGTCCGGATTGCCGCCGACGAGGCCGAGCGCGAGCTGATCTGGAAGGCGCGCAAGGCCGCCTTCGCGGCGATGGGCCGGATCTCGCCCAACTACTACGTGCAGGACGGCGTGATCCCGCGCACGCGGCTGCCCGAGGTGCTGCGCCGGATCGACGAGCTGTCTAGCGAGCACGGGCTGCGCGTGGCCAACGTTTTCCACGCGGGGGACGGCAACCTGCACCCGCTGGTCTGCTACGACGCCGCCGTGCCCGGCGAGCCCGAGCGCGCGGAGGAGCTGGCGGGGCTGATCGTGTCGGCGTGCGTGGAGGCCGGCGGGTCGATCACGGGCGAGCACGGCGTTGGCGTGGACAAGAAGCGCTACATGCCGCAGATGTTCGGCGAGGACGACCTGGCGACGTTCCAGCGGCTGCGCTGCGCGTTCGACCCCGCCGGCCTGGCCAACCCCGGCAAGGTGATGCCCACCCCGCGGCTGTGCGGTGAGGTGCCCGGCCCCTACCGGCAGCACCCGCTCGAGGCGGCCGGCGTGGCAGAGCGCTTCTGATGCCGCCGCGCGTGGAGGCTCCCGGCACGTACGAAGCCGCCGCGTCCGCGCTGGGCGCCGCCGCCCAGGACGGCCTGCGCGTGCGCATCGGCGGAGCCGGCACCAAGTCCGCCTGGGGTGCGCCGGTGCCAGAGCCCGATCTGGAGCTGCGCACGTCGGCGCTCGACTCGATCGTGGAGCACAACGTGGGCGACCTGACCGCCGTGGTGCAGGCGGGCGTGCCGCTCGGGCGGCTGCGCGACGAGCTGGCGGGCGCGCGGCAGATGCTGGCCATCGACCCGCCCCTGGGCGCCGGCGACGACGACGGGGCAACCCTGGGCGGCGTGCTGGCCACCGCCGACTCCGGCCCGCTGCGCCACCGCCATGGCGGACCGCGCGACCTGGTGCTGGGCATGACCGTGGCGCTGTCGGACGGCACCGTGGCGCGGGCGGGCGGCAAGGTGATCAAGAACGTGGCCGGCTACGACCTGGCCAAGCTGTTCACCGGCTCGTACGGCACGCTGGGAGCGATCCTCGAGGTGGCCGTGCGGCTGCACCCGCTGCCGGCCGCGACGGTCACGGTGGTTGGCGAGTCCGACGACCCGGCGGCGGTGGCCGCGGCGGCCGCCGCGCTCACCCACGCGACGCTCGAGGCCCAGTGCCTGGACGTGGCCTGGTCGGGCGGCAGGGGTCGAGTGCTGATCCGCTTCGCCGGCGCCCAGGCCGTGGCGCAGGCCGGCGAGGGGCTGGAGCTGCTGAGGCGCGCGGGCCTTGCGGCGGAGAGCGTCGAGGACGACGGCGAGCTCTGGCGCGACCAGCGCCGCGGGCAGCGATCCGACGGCGGCCTGGTGGTCCGAGTGTCCGGCGTGCAGACCCAGCTGGAGTCGCAGATGCGGGCCGCCGAGCGCCTCGGCGGGTCACTGGTGGGACGCGCCGCCTACGGCCTGTCGTGGATCGCGCTGGAGGGTGGAACCGCCGAGGACT
>JAXDIC010000008.1:0-4297 GCA_034664185.1 Thermoleophilaceae bacterium | reverse complement strand
CGGCCAGCTTGCGGATGCTGGCCCGCGCCTCTTCGGTGTCCTTGTTGAACGCGCGGTGCGGCACGCGCGGATGGCCGAAGTCGCCGGTTGTCGGGTCGAGCGTGTAGAAGCAGTCGGTGGACAGCGCAAGCCGGTCGCGCTGGCGCCAGAGGCCGATCAGGCCGGGCGCGTGGCCGGGCAGGTGGACCACCTCGAAGCCGGCCACGGAATCGCCCTCCGTGAGCGTGCGCTCCACGCGCACCGGGCCTCCGTCCCAGACCTTCTCGATGAACCGCGGCATCAGGAAGCGGACCGGACCGGCCTTGGTGAAGCGCGGGAGCGTGGAGTAGTGGAAGTAGTGGCTGCCGCCGTCGCCCTCGGCGTCCGCCGCCTCGAGCTCGTGACACCAGATCGGAGCGCCCGCGCCGGGGGCCGCGCCGCGGTGGTCGCCGTGCGCGTGGCCGAGCACGATGCGCTGGATGCCGCCCATCTTCCGGCCGACCTCCACCACGTGCGGCGTCATCGCCCTGATGCCGGCGTCGAAGACCGTCACGCCGCCGCCCGGCTCCTCGACGAAGTACACGTTCATCGTCCGGAACGGGAAGCCGCCGCGCATCAGCCAGACGCCCTCGGCGGCGCGCTCCATCGTGACGGCGGTGGGCCCGCGGCCGACGAGCTGCTGTCCTGGCTCGAGCGCGCTCACGACACCGCCGCGAACACTCCGCGGCCTCGCACGATCTCACGGTCGTCGACCTTGAGCGAGCAGTCGGCGAACGCCAGCGTGCCGCCCAGCCGCTCGACCTCCGTGTGCGCCTCGACCCAGGCGCCCGGGCTGACCGCGCCCAGGAAGTCGGTGGTCAGGCTGACGGTGACCCGCGCGCCGTCGCCGCTGTTCTCGATCGCCCGGCCCAGCGCGAAGTCCACGATCGTGGTCAGGAGGCCGCCGTGCACGGCGCCCGCCGAGTTCAGGTGGCGGTCGTCGACCCGCAGGCCGAACACGCGGTCGTCGCCCTCGCCGCGGGCGTAGACGGGGCCGACGTGCTGGACGAAGGATCCGCCCCCGTCGAAGGGCTCGTATCCGGATGGTGGGTTGACGGCCATCCCGTACTTCTACCGTGTCCGCCCCATGTGGTGGCAGAACGCCGTGGTCTACCAGGTCTACCCGCGCTCGTTCCAGGACTCGGACGGCGACGGCGTGGGCGATCTGGCCGGCGTGGAGCGGCGGCTTCACCACCTGAGCTGGCTGGGCGTGGACGCGCTGTGGCTGTCGCCGATCTACCCCTCGCCGCTGGCCGACATGGGCTACGACGTCTCGGACTACACGGGCGTTGACCCCACCTACGGAACGCTGGCGGAGTTCGACTCGCTGGTGGCGGCCGCCCACGCGCGCGACATCCGGGTGCTGATGGACCTCGTGCCGTGCCACACCTCGATCGAGCACCCGTGGTTCCGCGAGCATCCGGAGCGCTACATCTGGTCCGACCGCGACGGCCCGGCCAACAACTGGGTGGCGGCGTTCGGCGGCAGTGCCTGGTCGCGCGACCCGGTGAGCGGGCGCTGGTACCTGCACTCGTTCTACCCCGAGCAGCCGGACCTGGACTGGCGCAACCCCGAGGTGCCGCGCGCGTTCTCGGACGTGATCCGCTTCTGGCTCGACCGCGGGGTGGACGGCTTCCGCGTGGACGCGCTCGAGCGGCTCGTCAAGGACGCGGAGCTGCGCGACGACCCGCCGGCCAGCGCGCCCTTCGCCCTGCCGCTGCCGGAGGAGTACGCGCGCCTCGAGCACCTCTACTCGACCAACAGCCCCGACATCCGCCAGGCGCTGGAATCGCTGCGGGAGGCCGCCGGCCACGAGTTGCTCGTGGGTGAGGTGTACCTGCCGGCTGCGCAGGTCACGCCCTACCTGGACTCGCTCGACCTGGCCTTCGCGTTCGAGCTGTTCCACGCCCCGTGGGAGCGCGACGGCCTGCGTGCGGCCATCGCCGCGGCGTCGGCGCTCGCCCGCGACGGCGCCTCCGCCACCGCGTGGGTGCTGTCCAACCACGACTTCCCTCGCCTGGCCACGCGCTTCGGGCCGCAGAACGTGCGCGCGGCGGCAATGCTGCTCCTGACCCTTCCCGGGACGGCGTTCGTGTACCAGGGCGAGGAGATCGGCATGGCCGACGGGCCTGGCGCCGAGCCGCCGATCGACCGCGCCGGCCGCGACGGCGCACGCCACCCGATGCAGTGGGACGCGAGCCCCGCGGGCGGCTTCAGCGCCGGCCGGCCGTGGCTGCCGGCGGTCGACCCGGCCGAGCGCAGCGTGGCCGCGCAGCGCGACGACCCCGGCTCGCTGCTCGTCCTCTACCGCGACCTGATCGCGCTCCGGCGCGAGCTGTCCGGCGCCGCCCGCCCGGTGGAGTCCGAGGACGGCGTGCTGGCCTACCGCCGCGGCCGCCACCTGGTCGCGATCAACGTGACCGGCGAGGAGCGCGGCGCTCCGCCACACGGGCAGGTGCTGCTCTCCACGCACGCGGACGGGAGCGACGCGGGCGCGCCGTTGGCCCCGCATGCTGGCGTGCTCGCGCTCGCGGACTGAATCGCGCGCCAGACGGGTAGGTTCAACCAATGAGGGGAGGGAGTCGGACCTCATGGCTGTTCGCGGTGTTGGTGGCGGTGGCCGCGACGGCCGCGCTGGCCGGTTGCGGCTCCTCCGCCTCGAAGGGGCCGCCGACGCTCAACTGGTATGTCTTCAACGAGCCGTCGGGCTCGTTCACGCAGGCGGCCGACCGGTGCACGAAGCAGTCCAAGGGCCGCTACAAGATCCAGGTCCAGCCGCTGCCCACCGACGCGGACCAGCAGCGCGAGCTGATCGTGCGCCGCCTGGCCGCGAAGGACTCCAGCGTGGACATCATCGGCATGGACGTGATCTGGACCGCGGAGTTCGCGCAGGCCGGCTGGATCCAGCCGTGGGTCGGTGCCATGGCCCAACAGGCCACGCAGGGCGACCTTCCCGGGCCGCTCCAGACCGCGCGCTACAAGGGCAGGCTGTACGCCGCTCCCTTCACCTCCAACGCGCAGATGCTCTTCTACCGCAAGGATCGCGTGAAGACCCCGCCCAAGACCTGGGACGAGATGCTGGCGCAGGCCAAGCAGATCGGGGCCGACGGCAAGATCCAGGCGCAGGGCGCCCGCTACGAGGGCCTGACCGTGTGGTTCAACTCGCTGGTCAACTCGGCGGGCGGCACGATCCTCGCGCCCGACGGCAACACCGTGGCGCTCGGCCCGCCCGCGGTGAAGGCCGCCGCGATCATCCACAACCTGGCGGCGTCGCCCGCCGCCGACCCGGCGCTGGAGAACAACAAGGAGGACCAGGCGCGGCTGGGGTTCGAGGCCGGCAGCTCCAGCTTCGAGGTCAACTACACGTTCGCTTGGGCCAGCGCGAACGACGCCGTGACCAAGGCGACCGACCCAGCCGCCAAGAAGAAGGCGATGCAGTTCCGCGCCAACATCGGCTTCGCCCGCTGGCCCGGGGTGGACCCGGGCCGCCCGAGCCGCGTGACGCTGGGCGGGATCAACCTGGGCATAGGTTCCTACGGCAAGCACCGTGCCGAGGCCTTCCAGGCCGGGCTCTGCCTGCGTCAGCCGGTCAACCAGATCCCGGCGTCGATCAAGGGCGGCCTCCTGCCCACCACGGCTTCGCTGTTCAACGATCCGCAGATCAAGAAGGCGTTCCCGTTCGCTGACATCCTCAAGGCCGAGCTGGCCGACGGCGTGGCACGGCCGGTCACGCCGTACTACAGCGACATCTCGCAGGCGATCCAGAAGTCGCTGCACCCCGAGCGCAGCATCAACCCCGGCCCGACCATCAAGGACATGGAGAGCAAGCTCGACAAGGCCAAGAAGGGCGAGCTGTTCTGATGGAGAGCGCGGCCCTTCCCGCCCCCCAGGCGGCCGCCCAGCCGTCGCCGAAGAAGCGCGGCCTGAGCGACCGCGCGCGCGCCGAGCGCAAGACCGCGTACCTCCTGTGCGCGCCCGCCGTGGTCGTCATGGCGGCCGTCACCGGCTATCCGATCCTGTACGCGCTCTGGCTGTCGCTGCACAAGTTCGACCTGCGCTTCCCCAGCGCGAACAAGTGGGTGGGGCTGAACAACTACGGCGAGGTGCTCAGCTCCAGCACCTGGTGGCAGGACGTCTTCAACACGGTGATCATCACCGTCTGCTCGGTCGCCATCGAGCTCGTGCTGGGCATGCTCATCGCGCTCGTCATGCACCGCGCGATCTTCGGTCGTGGCCCGGTGCGAACCGCCATCCTGATCCCGTACGGGATCGTGACCGT
>JAXDIC010000411.1:0-12014 GCA_034664185.1 Thermoleophilaceae bacterium | reverse complement strand
CCGCCGCCCAGCTCCTCCACCCGCGCCAGCGTGCGGTCGAAGACCTCGCGCACCCCAGGGTCGACGCCCTCGCCCGTCAGCTCCGGCGGCACGCCGAAGCGGATCCCGTCCAGGCGCTCGGCGGTGGGCAGCTCAACCGGCTCCGGGAACTCGAGCGAGGTGGAGTCGCACGGGTCGTGCCCCACCATGTGCCGAAGTAGCAGGGCGCAGTCGGTCACGTCGCGCGTGAGCGGGCCGCACTGGTCGAGCGACGACGCGAACGCGATCATCCCGTAGCGCGACACGGCGCCATAGGTCGGCTTCAGCCCCACGATCCCGCACAGGGCCGCCGGCTGGCGGATGGAGCCGCCGGTGTCGGTGCCGATCGCCCATGGCGCCAGACCGGCCGCCACGGCGGCCGCGGAGCCGCCGGACGAGCCGCCCGGCACGCGCTCGCGGTCCCACGGGTTGCGCACCGGCCCGAAGCCCGAGTTCTCGTTGGACGAGCCCATGGCGAACTCGTCCATGTTGGTCTTGCCCAGCGTCGGGGCGCCCGCCGCGTTGAGCTTGCGCACCGCGGTGGCGGTGTACGGCGGGCGGTATCCCTCCAGGATCCGCGATCCCGCGGCGCTGGGCACGCCCTCCACGCAGAACAGGTCCTTCACCGCCAGCGGGACTCCCCCGAGCGGCGCGTCGGGCGCCGGCTCCCCGGGTGCGCCGTCGGCGATCCACAGGAATGCGCCCAGGTCCTCCGCGCTCGCGCGTTCGCGGTAGAGCTCGAACAGCTCGGCGGCGGACAGCTCGCCGGCGCGCAGGCGCTCGGCGGCCTGAGCCGCGGTCAGGTCCAGCGGATCGCTCACGCGCCGCCCGGGCTGGGCACGCGGAAGCCGCCGTCGGCCACGTCCGGCGCCTGCTCCAGCGCGCGGTCGCGCGGCAGGCTGGGCCTGGGCTCGTCGGGGCGCAGCACGTTCTCGACGGGCGTCACGTGCGAGGTGGGCTCGACGTCCGCCAGGTCCAGCTCGCCGATCTTCTCGATGTGGCCCAGGATCGACGACAGCTCGCGCGACATGCGCTCGACCTCGTCGTCGTCGAGCCGCAGGCGCGCGAGGCGAGCCACGTGCAACACCTGTTCGCGATCGATCATGGCGGCCGATTCTAGGTAACGATCGGCTATCTGGAGGCCCTCGCACAGGTACGATCCCCGCGATGCCGCCGGCCGCCGCCGAACGCGCAGTCGCGCTGACGATGCGCGCGCTCGCTGTGACCTTCGCGGTCGTGGGGGTGCTGTTCATCGCCACGCCCGATGGGGTGATCGGCACGCTGGACGACGTGGGCAACTGGCTGGGGAGCTTCCCCGACGGGCCGCCCACGGATGAGAAGTTCTGGCTGGCCCTCGGCTTTGCCTACATGACGGTGATCACCGGTCTGGCGTGGGTCATCTCGCTCGACCCCCGGCGCTACCGCCCGATGCTGCTCGTGCTGGCCGCCGGCAAGACCGCCTCCTCGTTGGCCGCGGGCGCCTTCTTCGTCTTCGACCGCGAGGTCTTCATCTACCTCGCCAACTTCGTGGTGGACGCCAGCCTGGTGGGCGTCGCGCTGGGATGCTGGGCGGTTCTCGGGAGTGCCGAGGAGGAGGCGCGCGCGCCCGTCTGAAGGGGCGTCCGGGGCATGGATGCGCCCGAGCTGGCCACGTTTCGCGCCTTCGCGCAGGCGCTGATCCCCCCGGGGGGTGCGCTCCCCGGCGCCGAGGCGGACGGGGGCGTGCCCGTGGTGGACGACGCGCTGCGGGTTGTGGAGGCGGGGCCGGCCAGGATGCGCTACGTCTTCCGCCTGGCCCTGATCGTGCTGGAGCGCTCGACGTTCCCGCGACGATTCTCGAAGCTGCCGCCGGAGCGTCGCGCCCGGCGCATCGAGTCGCTGGAGAACAGCGGGTCGATGCTCCTGCGCAACATGGTGCTGCTGCTCAAGACGCTGACGTGCGTGGCGTACGCGCGGACGCCCGAGGTGCAGCGCGTGGTGGGCTCGGCCCCGCGCTGCGAGTTGGGGCCGGGCGCGATCCCCCCTCCCCTGCCCCCGCACCTCGATCCAGCCAAGCTGGAGCCGCCGAAGGACGGTGGCATGGAGAGCTGCGACGCCGTCGTGGTCGGCTCCGGCGCGGGCGGCGCAGCCGCGGCGCGCGTCCTTGCCGAGGCCGGGCTGGACACCATCGTGCTCGAGGAGGGCGAGTACTACGACGCGCTCACCTACTCGCGCGACCCGATCGACGCGCTGACCACGCTCTACCGCGAAGGCGGGCTGACCGCGCTGGACGGCCGGCCGCCGATCCCGCTGCCGGTGGGCCGCTGCGTGGGCGGCACCACCGTGATCAACTCGGGCAGCTGCTTCCGCACGCCGCAAGATGTGCTGGCGGGCTGGCGCGACCAGCACGGCATCCCGTGGGCCACCGATCTGGACGGCGACTACGAGGCGCTGGAGCGCGACCTGCACGTCGTCTCCGGCGAGGCCGCGCAGGCCGGATCCAACGCCGAGCTGTGCCGGTCCGGCGCCGACACGCTGGGCCTCTCCAACGGTCCGGTTCCCCGCAACAGCGGCGGTGTGACGTGCTGCGGCACGTGCCCCACGGGCTGCGCGCTGGACGCGAAGCGCGCGATGCACGTCTCGGAGCTTCCGCGGGCGGCGGACGCTCACGCGCGAATCAGGGCCGGGGTGCGGGTGGAGCGGGTGCTGGTGGAGCGAGGGCGCGCGGTGGGCGTCGCCGCCCGCACGCGCGAGGGCGAGCGCTACGAGGTGCGCGCCCGGGCCGTGGTGCTGGCGGGCGGGGCCCTGGGCACCCCGGAGCTGCTGCTGTCCCAAGGCCTGGGCAACCGGTCCGGCCACGTGGGCCGGCACCTGCGCGTGCAGCCGGCGTGCTGGGTGGGGGCGCGCTTCCCCGGCAAGGAGGTCAACGGCTGGGACGGGATCATGCAGAGCTGGCGCGTGGACGAGTGGCTCGATCGCGGGCTGTTCCTGGAGGCCACGTTCACCCCGGTCGCCCTCGGGTCGCAGTGGCTGCGCGGCGCCGGCGCGGCCTTCAAGGAGCGGGTCGAGCACTACGGCGAGCTGGCCATCATCGGGGTACACCTGGCCGAGCGCTCGGAGGGGCGCGTGCGCGTGGACAAGCGCGGGCGCACCCGGCTCACCTACCGCCTGAGCCGCGACGACGCCCAGACGCTCCGCTTCGGCATCGCGCGCGCCGCGCAGATCCACTTCGCCGCCGGAGCGACCGAGGCCTACCCGCAGGTCGGCGCGCTGGCCGCGCTCCGGCCCGGCCGGGAAGGCGCGCTGGAGAGCGGCCTGTTCAGCCCGGGGGCGCTCCGGCTGGAGGCCTTCCACCCGATGGGCACCGCACGGATGGGATCCGACCCGCGCCGCTCCGTGGTCGACCCGGCCGGCCAGTCCCACGAGGTGCCCGGCCTCTACGTCGCCGACGCCAGCGTGCTGCCCACCGCGCTGGGCGCCAACCCGATGCTGACGATCATGGCCTGCGCGCGCCAGATCGCCCGCGGGTTGGCGAGCGAGCTCAGCTAGTCAGGTAAGAAGTCGGTCCGGGCTCACCCGGGGGCGGCGAATCCGGCTCCGCCGGGGCGCTGGCGGAAGGAGCGTCGGCACCAGAACCCTCCCGCTCCGCCATGACCGCCCCGCGCGCGGCGATCGCCAGCAGCCCCACGCACACCAGCCCGATCGGCGCCCCGGCCTTGACCACGGCAGACGGATTGAAGCCCGGCGGCTGGAGGATCCGATAGAGCACGAGCAGCGCCCCGACCAGCCCGGCACCGGCCGCCACGGCACTGGGCGTGAGCGGTGGCCGGAACCGCCTGTCCGCCGCGCGCAGGAAGGCCGCGGCCACAGCGCTCACAACCGCGGCCAGCAGCACGACCACGATCAGCCGGTCGATCGCGCCGCTGGCCTGCCAGGCCGTCTTGTCGTACTTGGCCTCGCAGCGGCGGGCGTCGCTCTGGAGCTTGCGGCCGATGTCACCCGCGTTGACGCCGGGCGCCGGCGACTGGAGCCCGGCGTCGTGGCGGCACTGGTCGCCCTGGACGGTGGTGTACCAGAGCAGCGACATGACGAAGAGCAGCGCCAGGGCCAGCACGAATGCCAGCCAGTCCCAGCGGTTGAGGCGGAGGAAGGTCACGCGCCGCTCTCGCCGGCTCCCTCGCGCGGCGGCGTGGGCAGGGTCGCGACCTCCACCCGGTTCTGCTCGCGCACGACTCGCGGGAAGCGGTCGTCGCGCAGCGCCGCCATGGCGCCCAGGGCGACCCCGACGCAGGCGGCCAGCCCGATCCACAGCCCCGGCTCGCGCTGAACGTCCTGCGGGATGTAGCCGGTGGGCCGCGGCCCGTACGCCCCATAGGTGGCCATCACGTGTGGCGGGGAGATCACCCGGTACAGCAGGAGCGCCAACGCCACCACGGCGACCGGCGTGAGCAGCGAGGCGATGGCAGTCGGCACGGCCTGAGAACGGTCGACGGCGGTCATGACGGCGAGCCCCACGGCGGTGAGCGCCGTCAGCCCCAACACGAGGTCGATGACGCTGAGCGACTGCCAGGCGCTCTGTCCGAGGCTGCCGCCCCCGATCGAGTACCAGTCCATGAACATCGCACCGAGCAGAACGACGCCGGAGACGCCGGCCAGCCACTCGCCCATCCGAAGTCGCCGCGGATCCATCGGGTGAGCCTAACTTGGGACCGCGAAAAGCGAGGCAATCAAGGACGCAGGACCGAAGCCATACGCCGTATGGCAAGGTCCGAGGACGCCGAGTGCCGACGCTTTGCAGCGGTCCTACCGCTTCTTCAACGGCGCGTAGTCGACCATCATCTTGCGCTCCGACCCGTCGGAGGTGAAGCGGACCAGCGCCACGCCCGGCTCGACGCCGATCACCACGCCCTCGCCCATCGTGGCGTGGATCACATCGTCGCCCAGGGAGAACGTGGCGCCCTCGGCCTTGGGCTGGCGCCGCCGCTCGGCGATGTCGTCCGTTCCGTAGCGCTCGCGCTGCTGCCAGCCCGCCTGGAACGAGCGTGGCTCCTGCACCTCGCGGTCGACCAGCTCCTCGGGGATCTCGGCCAGGAACCGGCTGGGCACGTTCCACTCGCGCGCGCCGTACAGCGCACGCTGCCGGGCGTGGGTGAGGTACAGCTCGCGCTTGGCGCGCGTGATGCCCACGTAACAGAGCCGGCGCTCCTCCTCCAGGTCGCCCGACTCGATCGAGCGCATGTGCGGGAACACCCCGTCCTCCATGCCCAGCATGAACACCACCGGGAACTCCAGCCCCTTGGCGTTGTGCAGGGTCATGAGGGTGACGATGCCGGCGTCGTCGGTCAGGTTGTCCTGCTCCGAGAAGAGGGCGATCTGCTGGAGGAACTCCTCTACCGCGGGCTGCTCGGCCGTGGCGTCGTACTCGCGCGCCACGCTGACCAGCTCCTCCAGGTTCTCGGTGCGACCCTCCGCCTCGATGGTCCGCTCGGCGCGCAGCGCCTCCAGGTAGCCGACCTCGTGCAGCAGCTCGTTCAGAAGGTCGCCCACCGACGCGGTCTCCGCGCGCTCGCGCAGGCGCTCCATGGTGGACATGAAGCGGCCCACGGCCTTGATGGCGGCCGCGCCCAGGCCGGGCACGTCCTCGGGGACCAGAGCCACCTCCCAGACCGGCTCGCCCACCGTGTTGGCGTGCGACACGATCCGCGCCTGGGAGGTCTGACCGATGCCGCGGCGCGGTGAGTTGACCGCGCGCTCGAACGCCACGACGTCGCTTGGGTTGACGAGCAGGGTGAGGTAGGCGATGGCGTCCTTGATCTCGGCCCGCTCGTAGAAGCGGGTACCGCCGATCACCTGGTAGCCCACGCCGTAGCGCACCAGCGTGTCCTCCAGCACGCGCGACTGGGCGTTGGTCCGGTAGAAGACGGCGATCTCGTCGCGCGAGCAGCCGGAGTCCACGAGGCGCTCGATCTGGCCGGCCACGTAGCGGCCCTCGGCGTGCTCGTCCTCGAGCTCACGGATATGCACCGGATCGCCCGCGCCGATGTCCGTCCACAGCGCCTTGCGCTTGCGCGCGCGGTTGTTGGCCACGACAGCGTTGGCGGCCGACAGGATGGTCTGGGTGGAGCGGTAGTTCTGCTCCAGCTTGATCACGCGAGCGTCGGGGAAGTCATCCTCGAACTCGAGCACGTTGCGGATGTCGGCGCCCCTGAAGCCGTACACCGACTGGTCGTCGTCGCCGACCACGGTGAGGTTGCGGTGATCCGAGGCCAGCAGCTGCAGCCAGCGGTACTGCGCGCGGTTGGTGTCCTGGTACTCGTCCACCAGCACCTGCCGGAACGTCTGCTGGTAGCGCTCGCGCAGCTCCGGGAAGAGCTGGAGCATGTCGACGCAGCGCATGAGCAGGTCGTCGAAGTCCATCGCGTTCATCGAGTGGATCCGCTGCTCGTACAGCTCGTACACGTCGGCGGCCGTCTGCTCGAAGAACGAGCCGACCTTCTGGCGGTACCCCTCGGCGTCGAGCAGCGTGTTCTTGGCGTCGGAGATCTGGCGCTTGATGGCGCGCGGCGTGAACCGCTTGGGGTCCACGTCCAGCTCCTCGATGCAGCGCTTGACCAGCCGCACCGAGTCGGCCTCGTCGTAGATGGTGAAGCTGCGCGTGTAGCCCAGCCTGGAGCCCTCGGCACGCAGCATGCGCGCGCACGCCGAGTGGAAGGTCATGACCCACATGGCCCGCGCGCGGCGGCCCACCAGCGTCTCCACGCGCTCGCGCATCTCGGCCGCGGCCTTGTTGGTGAAGGTGATGGCCAGGATCTCCCCCGGCATGGCCCGGTCGGTCTCCACCGCGTAGGCGATCCGATGCGTGAGCACGCGCGTCTTGCCGCTGCCCGCCCCCGCCAGCACCAGCAGCGGGCCGTGGTCGTGCAGCACGGCCTCGCGCTGGGGGTCGTTGAGATCCTCGAGGAAGCGGTCGGCGGCGGTGGTCGTGGAGATGCCCATCCCAGTCGAGGATAGACCCGCTTCCGGCCGCCCTACGCTGCCTCCATGAGCCTCTGCGACGACGTCAGGAGGGAGTCCGAGCGGATCGCCTCGACGGCCCGCTCGGTGCGAATCGGCGCGGATCGCCTGGGCGCGATCGAGCCCGGGCCGCCCCCCGCGCTCGACCCCGAGCGCCACTACCTCGAGGGCTCACGCGCCGACGTAGCCGCCTACCTGCTGACGCTCGACGCGATCAACTTCGGCTCCGGCTGGTTCCCCACCCTGCGCAAGCGACCGGGGTGCTCCGGCTACTACACGGTCGCCTGGGCGCTGGCGGACCGCTTCCGCGCGCACGGGCCGTGGTCGAGTGAGGAGCTTGGGCGCCTGAGCGCCGAAGACCTCGCCGCCGTGCTCGGCCAGGACCCGGGCCACGAGCTGATGGAGCTCTACGGGCGGGCGCTGCGCGACCTGGGCGGGTGGCTGGGCGATCGCGCGCCGCTCGACGCGATCGACGCGGCCGGCGGCTCAGCGGAGCTCTTCGTTGAGCAGCTGGCCGCCGGCATGGCCCTCTTCGACGACCGCGGCTTCTGGAAGCGCGCGCAGATCGTCCCCAACGACCTGGCGCTGGCCGGCGTCGCCGAGTTCGACGACCTCGACCGGCTGACGATCTTCGCCGACAACCTGGTTTCCCACGTCCTGCGCGTGGACGGCGTGCTGATCTACGAGCCCGCCCTGGCTGCGCGGATCGACGCCGGCGAGCTGCTGGAGCCGGGCGGCGACGAGCGCGAGATCCGCGCCTGCGCCGTCCACGCCTGCGAGCTGATCGCCGCCGACCTGGGCGTGCCCCCGCGCGTGCTGGACGCCTGGCTGTGGAACCGCGGCCAGGAGCCGCGCTACAAGGCGCTGCCGCGGCACCGCTGCCGCACCGTCTTCTACTGACGCGGCTCGCGCACCTCGGGCGGCCCGCTCATCTCGCCCTCGAACGGCGGCACCTCGTCGGACTTGCGGTAGGCGTGCAGGCCCGGCTGGTCCTCCTCCGAGGTGATCGTCAGGATCTTGCCGCTGTCCAGGTGCTCGGCCACGTCGGGCGTGGTCATCGTGCTGATCATCAGCACGCGCACGGGAGCGTCGCTGCGGTTGACGATCTGGTGCGCGCCGGGGGCTCCCACCGGGAAGGCGATCAGCTCGCCCGGGCCCGCGGTCCACTCGGAGTCGGGCCGGCGGACGGTGGCCTCACCCGAGAGCACCAGCAGCATCTCCTCGTTGGCGTGGTGCAGGTGGAGCGGCGAGACCGAGGCCCCCGGCTCCATCTCGTACAGCGTGGCGCCCAGCCGCTGGCCGCCAGCCTGGGCGCCCACGCGCAGCGCTCGGAGCACCATGCCGTCGGCCACGATCTCCGCCTGCCACTCGGGTTCGAACACGTTCGTCATCGCTGGTCCTACCCCCCTGCCGGATCGCTTCCACGGACGTCGCGGAGCGGCCGCACCTTGGCCGCCGGGCGCGGCTTGCGCCCGGTCGTCTCCGCGAGCAGCGTCTCGAGCTCCGCCACGCGCCCCGCCAGCGCCCTGATCGCGTCCGCCACGGGGTCGGGCAGGTGCGCCCAGTCCGCGTCGGGGCCGCCGGGCCGCTTGCCCTCCACGCGCACCGGATGCCCCGGATTGCCCACCACGGTGGAGTTGGCTGGCACGTCGTGGATCACCACGGAGTTGGCGCCCACCTTCGAGCCCCGCCCAACCCTGATCGGACCGAGCAGCTTGGCGCCCGAGCCGATCACCACGTCGTCCTCCACGGTGGGGTGCCGCTTGCCGCGGGCAAACCCGGTGCCGCCGAGCGTCACGCCCTGGTACACGGTCACGTTGTCGCCGATCTCCGCGGTCTCGCCGATGACCACCCCGGCGCCGTGGTCGATGAACAGCGCGTCGCCCACGTCCGCGGCCGGGTGGATCTCCACTCCCGTGAACGCCCGGCTGAGGTTGGCCAGCGCGTGCGGCACCAGCGGGATACCGCCGTCGTGCAGCGCGTGCGCGACCCGGTGCACCAGCACGGCCTGCACGCCGGCGTAGGTCAGCAGGATCTCGGCGCGGCCGATGCCGCGCGCGGCCGGGTCGCGGTCCTGCGCCGCGGTCAGGTCGTGGCGCAGCTCGCGGGCCACGCGGGTGAGGGTGCCGAGTCCGAGCATCGCTAGAGATCTCTCAAGTCGATTGTGCCGTAGCGGGCACCTGGGCACAGGCGGCGCAGTCGGCGCGTCGGGTGGTGGCCACCAGCGTCTGCTCCATCGAGGCCGCGTCGACCTGCAGGATCCCGTCGGTCAGCGGCCGCCCCACGCCGGCCAGCACCTTGAGCGCCTCCAGCGCCTGGATCGACCCCACGATGCCGGCCGTGGCGCCCAGCACGCCCGCCTCGCGGCACGACGGCACCGACCCTGCGGGCGGCGGCGTGGGGAACGCGCAGCGGTAGCACGCGGACTCCCCGGGGCGGATCGTCATGACCTGCCCGGCGAAGCCGAGCACCGAGCCCGACACCAGCGTCACGCCCTGCGCGCAGCACGCGTCGTTCACGACGTAGCGCGTGTCGAACGAGTCGGAGCAGTCGACCGCCACGTCGGCCCCCGCCACGATCGCCTCCGCGTTGGACTCGTCGAGACGGACCGGGTACGGCTCGACCTGCACCTCGGGATTGAGGGCGCTGAGCTTGACGGCGGCGTTCTGTGCCTTCGGGATCCCGATGTCCGGCGTGAAGTGCAGCGGCTGGCGGTGGAGGTTGGACAGCTCCACGGCGTCGGAGTCGACGATGCCGATCCGCCCGACCCCGGCGCCGGCCAGGTAGAGGGCCACCGGCGAGCCCAGCGCACCCGCGCCCACGACGATCGCGGTGGCGGAGCGCAGCCGCTCCTGGGCCTGGCCGCTCCACTCGGGCAGCACGAGCTGGCGCGAGTAGCGCTCCAGCTCGGTCTCCGAGAACGTGACGATGCCCGGCAGCGTCATCGCTTGACGATCGTGACGAGGTTGCCGTCGACCTCCACTGCGTGCCCGTCCTGGCGGGCCGAGCGCGGGACGCTGTCGAGCGGCTCGCCCGCATCGAGAAGCACGTCGAGACGCTCGCCGGGTGGAAGCTGCTCCAGAGCCAGCCTGGTGCGGACCCAGTTCATCGGGCACGGCACCCCGGTCAGGTCGAGGGCGCTCACGGGGCGAAGAACGGCGTGCTGATGTAGCGCTCGCCCGAGTCGGGCACGATCGCCACCACGCGCGCACCCTCGAAGTCGGCACGGCGTCCCACCTGCACGGCCGCCCAGAGCGCCGCCCCTCCGGAGATCCCGGCCAGGATGCCCTCGCGCCGGCACACGAGCCGCGCGATGTCGAGCGCGTCCTCGTCGTCGACCGGGACGATCTCGTCGACCACGGCGAGGTTGAGGATCTCGGGCACGAAGCCGGCGCCGATGCCCTGGATCTTGTGTGGGCCCGCGGGTCCGCCCGACAGGACCGCCGACGTCTTCGGCTCGACGGCCACGACGTGCAGGTCGGGATTCAGCTCCTTCAACCGCTCGCCCGCGCCGGTGATCGTGCCGCCGGTGCCCACCCCGGCGACCAACACGTCGACCTGCCCGCCGGTGTCGCGCCATATCTCCTCGGCGGTGGTTCGCCGGTGGACCGCGGGGTTGGCCGGGTTGGAGAACTGGTCGGGGATGAAGCAGTCGTCCAGCTCGTCGGCCAGCCGGCGCGCCGTGGCCATGGCCTCGTTCATCCCGCCCAGCGACTCAGTGACCTCGACCCGCGCGCCATAGAGCCGCAGCAGGCTCTCGCGCTCGCGACTCATGCCCTGCGGCATCGAGAGGATGAGGTCGTAGCCCTTGGCCGCGCACACGAACGCCAGCGCGATGCCGGTGTTGCCCGAGGTGGCCTCCACGATGGTGGTCCGCCCGGGCTGGATGCGCCCCTCCGCCTCGGCCGCCTCGATCATGGCCACGCCGATCCGGTCCTTGACGCTGCCCGCGGGGTTGTAGGCCTCCAGCTTGCCGATCAGCTCGGCGCCGCAGGAGGGCGCGAGTCGGGTGAGGCGGACCAGCGGCGTGTCGCCGACGAGGTCCGCGAGGTTGGCGGGCACCTCGGCGCCTGAGCGCCCCCGCTCGGCGGTCGTCCGGGCGCGGCTCATCTCGGAGAGACTAGCCGGAGCCCGGACGCCCGCCGGAGGGCGGTTGCCGACCGGACCTCGCAGTAGTTAGGGCCGGTGTGGTCGGGTCGGCGCAAGGCTTCGAACACTGCCTGGCGACCAAGGTACGTCAATTCCGGCCGCGCAGTGCGGGGTTTGGCCGTATGTTCGAGGCGCGGCTACTCGCCCGCCGGGAACTGGAACTTGGTGGTGTGGGGGAACGAGCCCGGCGCCCCGAAGCCGACGACGATGACGTCGTGCGGCTTCATCTTGTAGTCGGGGCCGCTCGGGACCTGCTTGCCGTTGACCCAGGTCTGGAGCACGAGGCCCTTGCCCGGGTGGAACGCGCCGAGCTGCGTGGGCGTGAACTTGACTCCCCACACGTCGAAGAACTGGCCGAGGGTGAACGGGAAGGGCTGGACCGCCTCCTGGTGCACGATGCCGCTGGCGTCATGGGTGTGGAGCGACGCCAGCAGCTGGTGCTGCGGGTCGATGCCGATCTGCGCCGGAACGGTCTGCTTCTTGCCGTCGGTGTACACGCTGACCTGCGAGTGCACGTGGTAGATCTGGTCGCTCGGATCGGGTAGCCCCAGTGCCTTCAGGCGCTGCGGCAGGTGGGTGTACTCCGGCGCCCACGGGCCGGGGCTGACCTGGAGGCCGTCGTTCGGGGTGCTGGCCGTGCTCTTCGAGCTGCCGCCCGAGAGCGCGAGCAGCGCTACGGCCGCCACCACGATCGCCAGCGTGGCGATCCCAGCGCCGATCAGGACGATGCGCTTCTTGCGGGCCGCGGCGGCCTTCTCGGCCGCCTCGCGCTCCTCGCGCTCGCGCCGCAGCTGCGCCTTCTGTTCCTGACGGCTCGACATATCGCCGTGGAAGGGTAGCCACGGCGCAGGAGG
>JAXDIC010000202.1:0-4572 GCA_034664185.1 Thermoleophilaceae bacterium | reverse complement strand
CTCACCAGCCTCGACCAGCCCGTCGGCGACGACGGCGAGACCGCCTTCGGCGATCTGCTGGCCAGCTCCGCGCCCAACCCGGAGGACGAGGTCGTCTCGGACGCCGGCACCAGCGCGGTGCAGGAGGCCGTCAACCGCCTGCCGGAGCGTGAGCGCGACGTCGTCGAGCTGCGCTTCGGACTCGGCGGTCGCGAGCCCACGCCCCTCCGCGAGACGGGCCGCAAGCTCGGCATCTCCGCCGAGCGCGTGCGCCAGATCGAGGAGGACGCTCTCGAGCGTCTCGCCGAGAGCGGCGACCTCGCCTCGCTGCGCGAAGCCGCCTAGCTCGGCCCGGCCGATCTCACGTAACGCACGGCCCTAGCGTTATAGGGCCGTGGCACTGCCGCCCTTCCAGGCCCTGATCGACTCCCATGCGGACGCGGTTCACCGCTTCCTCGTGGGTTCGGTGGGGCCGGGGGAGGCGGACGACTGCTTCCAGGAGACGTTCATAGCCGCCCTACGCGCCTATCCGAGGCTGCGCCCGGACTCCAACGTCCGCGGCTGGCTGTTCGCGGTGGCACGCAGCAAGGCGATGGACGCCCATCGAGGCAGGCGCCGGCGGCCGGTGCCGGTTGCCGAGGTGCCGGAGCGGATCGCTCACACGAGCGCGACCGACGGGGCCGACCGCGACGGCGAGCTGTGGAGCGCGGTGCGGGAGCTGCCGGAGAAGCAGCGGGCCGCCGTGGTGCTGCGCTTCGCCTGCGACCTCTCGCACCGAGACATCGCTCGGGCGCTGGACTGCAGCGACGCCGCCGCGCGCCGGAGCGTGCACGAGGGGATCAAGCGACTCAGAGAGGTCACGACATGACGAACGCAATCGAGGACGAGCTGCGCCGCGGACAGGCTTCGGGCGAGGTGGGGGAGGCCGTGCGCGGCTTCGTGGAGCGGGCCTCGGACGAGCGCCTGATCGACGTGGCCTACACGACCACCGACTCTCCGTTCGGGGGGCTGCTGGTGGCCACCACGCGCCGCGGGCTCGTGCGGCTGGGCTTCCTGCACGCTGGCGACGACGAGCAGGCGGTGGTGGAGGAGCTGGCCGAGCGCGTCTCCCCGCGGGTGCTGCACGCGCCCGCGCGCCTGGACGACGTGCGGCGCCAGCTCGACGAGTACTTCGCGGGCAGCCGGCGCAAGTTCGAGCTGCGCACGGACCGGGTGCTGATCCACGGATTCGCCCGCAAGGTCCTGGCGCAGACGTCCCGGATCCCGTACGGGAGCTACCTGACGTACGCCGAGGTGGCGGCGGAGGCCGGGAGTCCGCGCGCCCACCGAGCCGCCGGCAGCGCCCTGGCCCGCAACCCGATCCCGATCGTGATCCCGTGCCATCGCGTGCTGCGCAGCGGCGGAGTCATCGGCAACTACGGCGGCGGCCCGGAGATGAAGGCCAGCCTGCTCCAGATGGAGGGCGGCCTGACCCTCAAGTAGGGCTCCACCACTGCCCCCGCCGCGCCGATAAGAGGCGTAGGCATGGACTCTCCACTGCGAAATGACGTCGTTACGCCCTTCGGCCCGGGCGGCTGGGGGTCCCTGGGCGCCGACGGGAGCCGGCGATCCGCGGACGTAGCGGTGGTGGGAGCGGGCATCTCAGGCCTGGTGGCCGCCGAGCGGATCGCGGCCACTGGACGCTCGGTGGTCGTGCTCGAGGCCCGGGCGGACCGCGTAGGGGGGAGGCTGGAGAGCGCGGAGCACAACGGCTTGGTGGTGGATCTGGGCGGAGCCTGCATCGGCGCCGCCCACACGCGCACCCGCGCGCTGCTCGACGACCTGGGCATCGGCATGTGGCGCGCGCACTCCGGCGGCGTGCGCCTGACGGCCAACGACTCGCATGGATGGGGCGGGACGGCGCGGCTGCGCCGGCGCGCCGTAAGGCTCGACATCCAGCGCGCGGAACGCCGCCTCGCCGCGCTGACCGACGCGATCGTGCCCGCGACGCCGTGGACCGCCCCGGACGCCGCTCGGCTGGACGAACGGTCGCTGGGATCGTGGGCCGACGCGGTCACTCACAGCGCCCGCTCGCGCGCCACGCTGCGCAGCATCCTGACCAACGTTCTCTGCGCCGAGCCCGACTCGGTGTCGCTGCTTCACGCCCTGTTCTACCTGCGCGCCGGAGGAGGCCTGGCTCCGATGATCCGCAAGGATGGCGGGGCCCAGCAGGACCTCGTGGTGGGCGGGTCCCAGTCGCTCGCCACGGCGCTGGCCGCCCGCCTGGGCGACTCGGTGGTGCTTGGGGCGCCCGTCAGCCGAATCGTCCAGGAGCGCGGGCGCGTGCGGGTGGAGAGCGACGCCGTGGTGGTCGACGCCGCCAGCGCGATCGTCGCGGTGCCCCCGGCGCTCGGCTCCCGGATCTCATACGAGCCGAGCCTGCCCGCCGAGCGCGACCGGCTGGTGCGGCGCATGCGAATCGGCGACGCGATCAAGGCGGTCGTGATCTACGACGACGCGTTCTGGCGCCACGACGGCATGAACGGCGAGGCATGGGGGACCACGCTGCCGTTCTCGTTCACCCACGACGTCTCCCAGACCGACGGGTCACCCGGGGTGATGGCCGCGTTCTTCGTCGGGCCCCGCGCGACCGCGGCGCGCCTCCTGGCGCCGCCGGCGCGGCGTCAGCTCGTGCTCGACGGGCTCGAGCGGTCGTTCGGCCCGCAGGGCGCCCATCCGATCGGGTACATGGAGCGCGACTGGAGCGCGGAGGAGTGGAGTCGCGGCGGCTACGGGACGGTGATGCCGCCCGGCGTATGGACGCGCTGGGGCACGGCTCTCCGGGAGCCGGTCGGACTGATCCACTGGGCCGGCACGGAGACGGCCAGCGAGCACCACGGCTACATCGAGGGCGCGGTCCAGGCGGGACAGCGCGCAGCGGCCGAGATCCTCCAGACGCGGGAGCACAAGACCGCTGTAGCCTGACCCGTCTTCGACGAGGAGGTGGGTCGTGGACGTGGTGATCGCCGGCGGGCACGGGAAGATCGGCCTGCGGCTGGGGAGGCTGCTGGCCGAGCGCGGCGATCGAGCGCGGGGGCTGATCCGCACGCATGAGCAGGGCGATGACCTGACCGCCGTGGGCGTCGAGCCGGTCGTGTGCGACCTGGAGGCTGACGACGACGTGGACGCGGCCGTCGACGGGGCCGACGCCGTGGTGTTCGCCGCCGGCGCCGGAGCTGGGAGCGAGCCGGAGCGGAAGTGGACGATGGACTACGGCGGGGCGGCCAAGCTGATCGCCGCCGCGCAGGAGAAGGGCGTGCCGCGCTACGTGATCGTCAGCTCGATGGGCGCGGGCAACCCGCCGAGCGGCGACGACACGTTCTCGATCTACCTCCAGGCCAAGGCCAAGGCCGACCGCGAGCTCCAGGACAGCGGGCTCGAATGGACCATCGTGCGGCCCGGCCGGCTCACCGACGACCCGGGCACGGGGCGCATCGAGGCGGGACCGTCGGTGCAGCGAGGCCAGATCCCGCGCGACGACGTGGCGGCCACGCTGCTGGCCGTGCTCGACCACCCGAACGCGGTGGGCGTCGTGTTCGAGGAGGTCACGGGCGAGACGCCGATCGAGGAGGCCGTGGCCGCCCTCCACGAGACCGCCGATGAGTGAGCGAAGCGACCTTGCCCAGCGGTTCCTCGCCCTGCACGAGGGCGCGACTCCGCTGCTCCTGCCCAATCCGTGGGACCAGGGCTCGGCCAAGCTGCTGGCGTCGCTGGGCTTCCAGGCGCTCGCCACGACCAGCAGCGGGCACGCCGCCACCCTTGGCCGCCTCGACCGATCGGTGACGCGCGACGAGGCGCTGGCGCACGCGGCGTCGATCGTCGCGGCCACCGAGCTGCCGGTGTCCGCGGACCTCGAGAACTGCTTCGCCGACGAGCCGGAGGGGGTGGCTCAGACGGTGCGGCTGGCGGTGGACACCGGCCTGGCGGGCTGCTCGGTGGAGGACTCCTCGGGTCGGCACGACGCCCCGATATACGAGGCCGCACTGGCCACCGAGAGGGTCGCGGCGGCCGCGGAGGCCGCGCATTCGGGTCCGGAGCACCTGATCCTCACGGCAAGATCCGAGAACTACCTGCATGGTCGCCCCGACCTGGCCGACACGATCGGGCGCCTACAGGCCTTCCAGGACGCCGGAGCGGACGTGCTCTACGCGCCGGGGATGAGCAGCATCGACGAGATCCGCGAGCTGGTCGCCTCGGTGGACCGGCCGGTCAACGTTCTGGCCCGCCCAGGAGCCCCGTCGGTGTCCGAGCTGGCGGCCGTGGGCGTCAGCCGCGTGTCGGTGGGTGGCGCGTTCGCGTTCGCGGCCCTTGGCGCCGTGGTGGAGGCGGCGCGCGAGCTGCTGGACGAGGGCACCTACGGGTTCTGGGAGCGGGCGAGCACGGGCGCGAAGGGCGCCTACGAGGCGTTCAGCGGTCCCGGCTAGGTCGCGTTAGCCGGGTCTTTTCCCTCGGGTTTCCATAACCTGCGTTATCGAGCGCACTCGGCGAGAGAACCGAGCACTCAGGGGACCTGTGCCCCCCGCCGTCGAGTTCACGGGTCGCCGTGGCCTCAGC
>JAXDIC010000197.1:0-4692 GCA_034664185.1 Thermoleophilaceae bacterium | reverse complement strand
GGCTCCAGCCACCGAGGTCACCTCGCTCGACTCGCGCCGCCGGCGGCAGTCCCGCTGACGCTCAGGCTGGGCACCCGCGGCAGCGCGCTGGCGCTCGCTCAGGCGGGACTGGTCGCGGAGATGCTGGAGGTGGATGTCGAGATCGTCCCGATACGGACGTCCGGCGACGCCGGCGCGGCCGAGGGCGACAAGTCGCGCTTCGTGAAGGAGATCGAGGAGGCGCTCCTCAACGGGGACGTGGACCTGGCCGTGCACTCGGCCAAGGACGTGCCCGGCGAGCTGCCCGACGGGCTGTCGATCGTGGGCGTGCCGGCGCGCGCCGATCCGCGCGACTCCCTCTGCGGCGCGCGATCGCTGGACGAGCTGCCGGCGGGTGCCACGGTGGGCACCAGCAGCCTGCGCCGCCGCGCGCAGCTCCTGGCGGCGCGACCGGACCTGGACGTGGTCGAGCTGCGCGGCAACGTCGACACCCGCCTGCGCAAGCTGGCCGAGGGCGGCTACGACGCGCTGGTGCTCGCCGCCGCCGGGCTGGCTCGGCTTGGCCGCGACGACGGGGAGCCGATTGCCGCGACCCTGATGACGCCCGCCCCCGGCCAGGGCTGCCTGGCGCTGGAGGCCCGCACGGGCGACGAGGACGCGACCCTGCCCTGCGCGGCGCTGACCGAGCGTGCCGCCCTCCAGGCCCTCACGGCCGAGCGCGCGGTGGTGGCCGAGCTGGACGCCAGCTGCCGCACGCCCCTGGCCGCCTACGCGGAGCACGTGGACGGCGGGCTGGCGCTGTCGGCCTTCGTCGGCCTGCCCGACGGCAGCGAGTGGATCCGCGACCGCGTGGACGGCGATGCCGACGACCCCGCCGGCCTGGGCCGCGCCGCCGCGGCGCGGCTCCTGGCGGCGGGCGCGGCTGACGTGCTCGCGCGGGCCGAAGCGCTGGCCTGAGCCGAGCGCGACCGCTTACTGTTCCCGCGATGCCCGGCATCGTCTACCTGGTGGGCGCCGGGCCCGGCGATCCGGGCCTGATGACGCGCCGCGCGCTGGAGCTGATCGCCCAGGCCGACGCCGTGCTGTATGACCGGCTGATCCCGCCGGGGGCGCTGGCCGGCGCCCGCCCCGAGGCCGACCTGCGCTACGTGGGCAAGCAGCCGGGCGCGCACTCGATGTCGCAGGACCAGATCAACGCCCAGCTCGTGGAGCTGGGGCGCGCCGGCCGGTCGGTGGTTCGCCTGAAGGGCGGCGACCCGTTCGTGTTCGGGCGCGGCGGGGAGGAGGCCCAGGCGCTGGCCGAGGCGAGCGTCGAGTTCGAGGTTGTGCCGGGCGTGACCGCCGGCGTGGCGGCCCCGGCGTACGCGGGCATACCGGTGACTCATCGCGACGACGCCTCCGCCGTTGCGTTCGTGACCGGGCACGAGGATCCGGACAAGCCCGAGAGCGCGCTGGACTGGCCGGCGCTGGCGGCGTTCCCCGGCACGCTGGTCCTCTACATGGGCGTGCGCAACCTCGACCGGGTCGCCTCGGCGCTGATCGATGCGGGGCGGCCGCGCGACCAGCCCGCGGCGGTGGTGGCCCGCGGCACCCAGCCGGGGCAGCGCACGGTGGCCGGCACCCTGGGCGACATCGCGGAGCGCGTGCGGGAGGCCGCCCTGGGACCGCCGGCGATCACCGTCGTGGGTCCGGTCGCGGGCCTGCGCGACCAGCTGGCATGGGTCGAGGGGCGGCCGCTGTTTGGCCGCTCGGTGGTCGTCACCCGCGCGCAGGCGCAGGCCAGCGGCCTGGCCGCGCGGCTGACGGCGCTCGGCGCCGAGGCCATCGAGGCACCCGCCATTCGCATCGAGCCGCGCGAGAGCGAGGAGCTGGACCGCGCGCTTGAGGGCATCGACCGCTACGCGCTGGTCTGCCTGACGAGCCCCAACGGCGTGCGCCTCCTGGCCGAGGGTCTGATGCGCCGCGGACGGGACGCCCGGGCGCTGGCCGGGGCCACCGTGGCGGCCATCGGCCCCGGCACGGCGGAGGAGCTGGCGCGCTTCGGGATCGGCGCGGACGTGGTGCCCGAGCGATCGGTGGCCGAGGCGCTGGTGGAGTCGCTGCGCGACGTCCCGATCGAGGGGCGCTCCGTTCTGATCCCCCGCGCCGCCGAGGCCCGCAATGTACTGCCCGACGCGCTGCGCGATCGCGGCGCCGAGGTGGACGTGGTGGCGATCTACGACACGGTGGCCGAGCCTCTCTCCGAGGAGCGGCTGGAGGCGATCGAGGGCGCCGACTACGTCACGTTCACGGCCAGCTCCACCGTGCGCTTCTTCATGGCCGCGGTCGGCCGCGACCGCTTCCCAGCCGGGGCGCGGATAGTCTCGATCGGCCCGGTGACGAGCGAAGCGCTGCGTGAGCACGGCCTGGAGGCGCATGTCGAGGCCGAGCAGCACGACATCGACGGCCTGGTCGAGGCGCTGGTGGCCGACGCCCGATGATCCTCACGCTGCTCACCGACTACGGCCGCGACGACGAGTTCGTGGGCGTCTGCCACGCGGTGATCCGCGGCATCGCGCCCGACGTGCCGATCGTGGACGTCTCGCATGGAATCCCCCGCCACGACGTGCGCGAGGGAGCGATCGTGCTGCGCAACGCCCTCCCGTACCTCCCGCTGGGCGTGCATATGGCCGTGGTGGACCCGCAGGTGGGCACCGAGCGGCGCGCCGTGGCGGTGCGCTGCGGCGACGGCAACGTCCTGGTGGGCCCGGACAACGGCCTGCTCAGCCTGGCGTGGCAGCGTGCCGGCGGCCTGGTCGAGGCCGTCGAGATCACGCGCTCGCCCTACAGGCTGGAGCCCGTCTCGGCCACCTTCCACGGGCGCGACCTGTTCGCGCCGGTGGCCGCTCGCCTCGCGCTCGGCGCCGGGCTGCTGGAGGCCGGGGAGCCGATCGACGGCGCGGAGCTAGCCGCCCTGGAGCTGCCGGTGGCCGTGATCGGGGGAGGGGAGGCCGTCGCGCACGTGCTCACGATCGACGGCTTCGGCAACGTCGCGCTCAACATGGGCCACGCGGATCTGCTCGCCCTCGGGCTGACGATCGGCGCCCGGGTGCGTGTGAGCGCGCACGGCCAGACCGACGACGCCGTGCTGGTCCAGTCGTTCGCCGACGTGCGCGACGGCGAGCTCCTGATCTACGAGGACGCCTGGGACTCGGTGGCGATCGCCGTCAACCGTGGCGACGCCGCCGGCGAGCTGGGCCTGGCCGTGGACGACGAGGTGCGGATAGCCGCGCTCGCATGATCGGCGCGCCGCGCGTCCACCACCGCGTAGCCGACTCCACCAACCAGCGGGCCAAGGAGCTGGCGGCCCGCGGGGCGCCCCACGGGACGCTGGTCACCGCGGACGAGCAGACGGCGGGCCGCGGGCGTCAGGGTCGCGCCTGGGTGGCCCCCGCCGGCACCGCGCTGCTGATGTCGCTGGTGGTGCGCGAGCTGGACGGCAGAACCCCGCTCTTGCCGTTGGCCGCGGCGGTTGCGGTGTGCGAGGCAGTCGAGTCGTTGGTGCCCGCGATCTGCGCGATCAAGTGGCCCAACGACGTATGGATCGACGGGCGCAAGGTGTGCGGGATCCTGGTGGAGGGCCGCCCGGCGGAGGGCTGGGCCGTGGTGGGCATCGGCCTGAACGTGAGCACGGCGACCGAGTCCTTCCCGCCGGAGCTGCGCGACACGGCCACCTCGCTGCTCGCGGCCGCCGGGACCGCGCCCAGCGTTCAGGACGCGCTCGACTCAACGCTGGCCGCGCTGGACCGGCGGCTGCGCACGCCCGCGGGCGCGCTGTTGGATGCCTGGCGCGGGCGGGACGCGCTACGGGGGCGGCATGTGCGCTGGAGCGATGGCCAGGGAGTGGCGGCCGGCATCGATGACACCGGGGCGCTGCTGGTGGACACCGACGCGGGAGCGCGGGTCGCGCTCGACGCGGGCGAGGTGCACCTGGAATCAGGCGGCGGCGGGCTCGTCCGCGGGTGAGTCGTCGGCGGCCGAGTCCGGGCGGCCGCCGTTGTCGGAGCCCTTCGACTCGGCGCGGGGATCGGGCCTCTCGTCGCGATCGGGCCCGTCCTCGTCGTTGCCGTCGCTGGCCTCGTCGCCGGCGGCGGCTCCGTTGTCCTCGGGGGCTCCAGGGTCCCGGCGGCCCTTCCCGCCGCCGGCGCTGCGGCGGCGCTTGCCCTGGCCCTGCTGCTGCTGAGTCTGCTCGCCGTCGCCCTCGCCGCCGCGCTTGCGCCTGCGGCCGCCACGCCGGCGGCGTCCCTTCGGGAAGTTCCTGAGCAGGTCGCGCGCGAGCGCGGAGGGCTTGCGGGCCATCCGCGTGCGGGCGCCGCGCAGCACCTCCTCCGCCTCGGGCGTGTGGGCCAGCGCGGCGGCCAGCAGCGCGGCGCTCAGGCGGCGGTCCTGCTTGCGCGAGGCCTGCACCAGCCGGCGGGCGTTGCGCGCGTGGGCGCCGCCCGACGAGTTGACGAGCAGTCCCAGGAGCCGCTTGGTCTCGGGCCAGCGCTGAACCGCGTACTCCTCGTGCACGTCGCGCGTGTACTCGGCCAGCCTCCACAGCCATGCGGTGGCCTGGTCGCGCCGGCCGATCGAGCGCTCGGCCAGCGCCTGGAGAAGGATCTTCACGCCCTCGCGGCGCTCGTCGCGCGACCAGCCGCCGATGATCTCCACGGCCTCGTCGAACGCCTCGGC
>JAXDIC010000406.1:0-2604 GCA_034664185.1 Thermoleophilaceae bacterium | reverse complement strand
CTGCTCGTGATCGAGCAGATTGGCAAGCGCCAGCACGTCCAGCATGACCCGCAGATCGCCGTTCCCCACGGTCCCCGATGCGTTGCGATTGGCCTCGCGGACCCAGTCGAACACCACCGCCAGCGCGCGCGGCGTGTTGAAGTCCGCGGCGAGGGCGTCGAAGAAGCGCTCGCGCAGGGGCGGCGACCAGGCCGGGCTGGGGCCGTCGGTCAGCGCCCGGCCGGCCTCGCGGATCCGCGTGCACCGCGCCTGTGCCTCGGCCAGCCGCTCGTCGTCGAACTCGACCGGTTGGCGGTAGTGGGCGCCGCACAGGTACATGATCAGCGCGTCACGGCCGTGGCGCGCGAGCGCCTCGTGGAGCACGAACACGTTGCCAACCGATTTCGACATCTTGGCGCTGTCGAGCCGCACCATTCCGTTGTGGACCCACAGCCGCGCCAGGCGCGTGCCGCGCGCCGCCTGCGTCTGGGCGGCTTCGTTCTCGTGATGGGGAAACAGCAGGTCGATGCCGCCGCCGTGGATCTCGAAGTCGACCCCGAGCAGCGTCTCCGCCATCGCCGAGCATTCGATGTGCCAGCCGGGGCGGCCCGGGCCCCACGGCGACTCCCACGAGGTGTCCTCGCCATGCTTGCCACCCTTCCAGAGCGCGAAGTCCAAGGGGTCGCGCTTGCGGGCGGCACCCTGCACCCCCTCCCCCTGATCCATCTGGTCGATGTCGCGATGGGATAAAGCGCCGTACTCCGGGTAGGAACGCACCGAGAAGTACACGTCCCCGTCCGCCGCGTACGCATGCCCACCCTCCACCAGCCGCTCGATGAGCTCGATGATCGGGCCGATCGTCTCGCTGGCGAGGGGCTCATGGTCGGGACGGCCGAGCCCCAGCGCATCGGTGTCGGCCACGTAGGCCTGGGTCATCTCACGGGCCAGCTGGGCACTGCCGACCCCGGCCTGCAGCGCGGCCGCGTAGATCTTGTCGTTGACGTCTGTGATGTTCGCAACGAAGTCGACCTCATACCCCTCGCTGACGAGAAATCGCCGCAGTAGCGAGAACACCACGAAAGGCCTGGCATTACCGACATGGATGCGTCCGTAGACCGTAGGACCGCAGGCGTAGATCCTGATCCGCGGCGAGGCTGCGGGCTCGATCGGGAGGATCTCTCCCGTTCTGGTGTCATGCAGCGAAACTGTCCGCAAGATCCGGCAACCCTAGCGCCCGCCGTCGGGTCGATCCGGCGCGCCGTTTAGGTTTCCGGCTGATGCCCACCGCCTCCGCGCAGGCTGACCGGCTGACCTCGGTGAAAGCCGCGTTCAAGACGCTCCCCGAGCGCTATCTGGGCGCCGATCCCGGGTTCGACGCCACCTACCATCTCAAGCTCTGCGACCTCGGCCGTACCTGGGAGGTCCGCTGCACCACCCACGGCGCCCGCGTCCGCGACGGGGTCACCCGCCGGCGCCCGGACGTGACCATCTCCACCAGCGCCGAGACGTGGCTGGCGCTGCGCGAGGGCAGGTTCTCGGGCATCGAGGCCTTCGAGCAGCGGCTTCTCGGGGTGCGCGGCAACCTCGACTACGCGATCGCCTTCGAGGGCATGTTCCGTCTGCCCGGCGGTCGTCCGCCCCTGCTGCAGATCCACGACGTGCCGGTCGGACGCCACCGGATCTCGTGCCTGACGATGGGCCACGGTCCCGACGTCCTGCTCCTGCACGGCCTCGGCGGGACGCGCGCCTCGCTGTTCGTCACCGCGGCGGCCCTCAGCCAGCGCTATCGCGTGCATGCCCCGGACCTGCCGGGCTTCGGCTCCTCCGACAAGCCGGCCCGCGGCGCCTACAACGCGCGCTGGTTCGCCGAGATCATGCTCGGGCTGATGGACGCCCAGAACATCGGCACCGCGCACGTGGTCGGCAACTCGATGGGGGGACGTATCGCGATCGAGATGGGGATGGTGGCCCCCGAGCGGGTCCGAGCGCTCGGCCTGCTGTGTCCGGCCGTGGCCTGGGTCAAGCGGGGCCTGCACCCGCTGGTGCGCCTGTTGCGCCCGGAGTTCGGGCTGCTGCCCCACGGCTTCTCGCGCCGCGCCGTGGCCGCGCAGTTCTGGAGCATGTTCTTCGACCGCGACCTCATCGACCCCGAGGTCGGAGAGCTCATGGTCGACGAGTTTCGCCGGATCTACCACTCGCCCGGGGCGCGCCTGGCCTTCCTGTCCTCCGCACGCAATATCTACCTCGAGGCCCCGTACGGGCGTCACGGCTTCTATCCGCGGCTGGCCGAGCTGAGCCGTCCGGCGCTGTTCGTGTGGGGGACCCACGACCGCCTGGTCCCGCAGAGCTTCGGCCGCCACGTGCGTCGCTGGCTGCCGCAGGCCGAGCACGTCACGATCGCCGACTGCGGCCACGTCCCGCAGGTGGAGCGCCCCGAGGTGACCAACGAGCTGCTGACGGATTTCTTCGCCCGCGCCGATGTCGCCGGCGTGGATGAGCTGGGACCGGGCCGCGCCGCGCGGACCGGTGCAAGTCGCGCGCCCGGCGACGGCCTGGACGTCGAAGCGGCCTAGGGTCGGGACACTAGAATCCGTCGCGAGATGGCCGTCGCCGACAGAGCGAGCA
>JAXDIC010000184.1:0-7114 GCA_034664185.1 Thermoleophilaceae bacterium | reverse complement strand
CGCCCGAGATGAAGTAGTGCTCGCGGAAGGGGGCCAGCAGCTCGCTCATCCGCCGGCCCTTCTGCGACAGGAGCTCGAGGACCAGCAGCGCCGGGATGGTGCCCGAGTCCGCGCAGTAGAAGTCGCGGAAGTAGTAGTGGCCGGAGACCTCGCCACCGAACGCTGCGCCCTCCTCGCGCATGCGCGTCTTGAAGAACGCGTGTCCCACGCGGTTCACGTGGGCCGTGCCGCCAGCGCGCTCCACGACGTCGCGGACCGCGCGGCTGGCGCGCACGTCGTACAGGATCGCCGCGCCGGGCTCCTTGGCCAGGACCGACTCCGCGAGGAGGGCGGTGAGGAAGTCGCCGTCCACGAACTGCCCGGTGTCGTCGATGAAGAAGCAGCGGTCGGCGTCGCCGTCCCACGCGATCCCCAGCTCGGCGCCCTCGGAGAGCACCTTCTTGATCACGAACGCGCGGTTCTCCGGCAGGAGCGGGTTGGGCTCGTGGTCGGGGAACTCGCCGTCGGGCTGCCAGTAGGTCTGGACCTGGTCCAGCGGGAGGGAGTCGAGCAGGGGGCCGACCATCGGGCCCGCCATCCCGTTGCCGCCGTCCAGCACGATCTTCATCGGGCGGATCTCCGCCATGTCCACGAAGCGGGCGGCGGCGGCGCGGAAGTCATCGGCCACGTCCTCGTCCTGAAGCTGCCCGCGCGGCTCGACCGGCGGCCCGGGCTCGCCCTCGGACACGATGCGCGCCAGGTCGCCGATGCCGGCGTCCTCCGACAGCGGGATCGCGCCGCGCTTGACCAGCTTGGCGCCGGTGTACGCCCTGGGGTTGTGCGAGGCCGTACACATCAGGCCGCCGTCCAGGTCCCGCGAGCCGACCGCGAAATAGAGCATCTCGGTGCCCACCTGGCCCACGTCGACGACGTCCACGCCCTCGTCTCGGAGGCCGTCCGCGTAGCGGGCCGCCATGGCGGGTGCGCTCAGGCGCATGTCCCGGCCCAGGCCCACGCGGAGTCCGGAGGGATCGCGGCCCTCGCCGGCCGCAAGGACGCGGGGGAACGCGCGCCCGATCCGGTAGGCAACATCCTCGTCCAGCTGGTCGGGGTGGACCCCGCGGACGTCGTAGGCCTTGAAGATCGACGGGTCGATCACGCCGCGGCTCTGAACGCCTCTGTCAGGTCCCGATACGAGTCGTCCAGGCTCTGCGGGAGGACGCGGGTGTCGCCGATCACCGGCATGAAGTTGGTGTCCCCGTTCCAGCGCGGCACGACGTGCAGGTGCACGTGGTGCTCCATCCCGGCGCCCGCGATGCGCCCCTGGTTGATGCCCAGGTTGAAGCCCTCGGGCGCGTAGGCCTGCCGCAGGGCGCCCATCGACGCCTGGGCCATCGTCATCAGCTCCGTGAGGGTGGGCGGGTCGAGCTCCTCGATCGAGGGTACGTGCCGGTAGGGCGAGATCATCAGGTGGCCGTTGTTGTACGGGAACGCGTTCAGGATCGCGAAGCAGTGCTCGCCGCGCTGGACGATGTACTTGGCGGGGTCGTCCTCGGCGGCGGGACCGGTGCAGAAGATGCACTCCTCGTCCTTCGGGCCCTTGATGTATTCCAGGCGCCAGGGCGCCCACAGCCGCTCTTCTGACATCGCGCCGTGACTCTAGCCGGGCACTGCGTCGCGGGGACCGAGCCGCGCCATATCCTCTGGGAGGGGACATGTCCGAGCTCGAGCCCTCAGGCCAGCGCGCGAGCGCCCGTGCGCCGCGACTGCTAAGCGTCGTCGCGCCGATGTTCGACGAGGAGGAGACCGTCGAGGTCTTCTACGACCGCGTGCTGTCGGCGCTCGGCGGCCTGCCCTTCGAGCTGGTGCTGGTGGACGACTCGAGCAGCGACCGCACCCCCGAGATCCTCGACCGCCTGGCCGACTCGGACCCGCGCGTGCGCGTGCTCCACCTCTCGCGCAACTTCGGCCATCAGGCTGCGCTCACGGCGGGCCTCGAGCACGCCCGCGGCGAGGTGGTGGCGATGCTGGACGGGGACCTGCAGGACCCGCCCGAGCTCATCCCCAAGATGCTCGACGAGTGGCGGGCCGGGGCGGACGTGGTCTACGGGGTGCGCGAGCACCGCGCGGGCGAGGGGTGGTTCAAGCTGACCACCGCCCGCCTGTTCTACGGAGTGTTCAGCCGCATCACCAAGCTCGACCTCCAGGGCAACTCCGGCGACTTTCGCCTGCTCGACCGCCGTGCGCTGGACGCCGTGCTGGGCATGCGCGAGCGCAACCGCTTCCTGCGTGGGATGACGGTCTGGGTGGGCTATACCCAGACGGCCGTGCACTACCAGCGCGACGCGCGCTACGGGGGCGAGACCAAGTACACGCTGTCGCGCATGGTGCGCTTCTCGCTGGACGCCATCTCGTCCTTCTCCTGGCGGCCGCTGCAGGCGGCCACGCTGCTCGGCTTCGTGTTCTCGATCGTGGCGTTCCTGGGGCTGCCGCTGGTGATCGTCGCGCGCTACGCCGGCATCTACACGAAGGGCGTCCCGTCGCTCCTGTTCGTCGTCCTGCTCCTGGGAGGCATCCAGCTGATCACGGTCGGCATCATCGGCGAGTACGTGGGGCGGATCTACGACGAGGTGAAGGGCCGCCCGCTGTACCTGGTGCGGGACTCGCGCAACCTGGTCGAGGACGACGCGCCCGAGCCCGCCGCGCCCGAGCCGCCGCGAGTCACCACGCCCGAGATCTAGCGGATGCGCGTTGCCGTGATCGGCGCCGGCGTCGCCGGCCTGGTGGCCGCCTACCGTGCGTCGCGGGAGGGCCACGTCTGCGACGTGTACGAGCGCTGGCCCGGCCTGGGGGGCCAGGCCGCGACGCTGGACGTGGGGGAGGGCCACCTGCTGGAGCGCTACTACCACCACCTCTTCACCAGCGACCGCCACATCGTCGAGCTCTACGAGGAGCTGGGCTTGCCCGGCGAGATCGAGTGGCGGCCGTCCAGCGTCGGGATGTTCGCCGGGGGCAGCGCCCACCCGTTCACCACGCCGCTCGACCTGCTGCGCTTCCCGCCGCTGTCGCTGCGCTCGCGCCTGCGGATGGGCCTGGCGGTGCTCTGGCTGCAGCGCCGCCACCCCGAGGTCGGGCCGTTCGAGCACATCACCGCACGCAGCTGGGTGGAGCGGGCCATGGGCCGCGAGGTCTGGGACAAGGTGTGGGGGCCGCTCCTGCGCCAGAAGTTCGGACGGCGGGCGGACCAGATAGCGATGGCGTGGCTCTGGAGCAAGCTGACGCTGCGGCGCCAGATCCGTGGGGAGGAGGCGCGCCAGGAGCTGCTCGGCTACCCGCGCAACAGCTGGGAGCTGCTCTACGACCGGCTGCGAGCCGAGATCGAGTCCGCCGGCGGGCGGGTGCTGATCGACCGTCCCGCCGCCCTGATCGCGCAGGCGGACGGCGGCTTCGCGGTGACCGCGGGCGCGACCGGGTCGTTCCGGCGCGGCCTGGACCCGCGGGAGTACGAGCCTGACGGCGACTCCGAGCGCTACGACGCGGTGGTGGCGACGGTGCCCAGCGATGTGTTCGAGGAGCTGCTCGATCCGGCGCTTCGGGAGGCGATCGGACCGGACTACCTCGACCGCGTCCGCGGTGTGCGGTACCAGACCGCACTGTGCCTGCTGCTCGAGCTGGACCGGCCCGTCGGGCGCTTCTACTGGACCAACATCGCCGACGACACGATGCCGTTCATCGGCCTGATCGAGCACACCAACTTCATCGAGCCGGAGCGCTACGGAGGCCGGCGGTTCCTATACGTGGCCAACTACCTCGAGCCCGACGACCCGTTGCTGGGCCTATCGGCGGACGAGCTGCTGGACCACTACGAGCCCGGGCTGCGCCGGGTCAACCCGGAGTTCTCCCGCGACTGGGTTCGCCAGAGCTGGCTGCACCGCGAGCCGGCGGCGCAGCCGGTGGTCACCGTCGGATACGTCGACAGGATCCCGCCGCTCGACACCGGGGTGCCGGGCCTGATCCTGGCCAACACGACGCAGATCTACCCCGAGGATCGCGGCACCAACTACAGCGTGCGCCTGGGAGCTCAGGCCGTCGAGGCCCTGCGCGCCCGCACCGCGATCAGCACCTCGTAGCTCGGGTCGCGGGCGTCCAGCTCCCCGGGTTCCAGCTCCTCCGCGGCGATGCCGTGGAGCTGCGCGGTGGCGGTCAGCACGTTGCCGAACGCCTCGACCTCGACGGCGCCCACGCCGAACTCCTCCTCGAAGAGGCGGCGCGCCGACATGCTGGTGAAGCGCCAGTAGTCGCCCCACGGGTCGTTCTCACCGGCGCACAGCCGGCTGACGCCGGGAAGCGTGACCAGCGCCACGCCCCCCGGTCGAAGCACTCGATGGAGCGTGGCCACCGCCGCCCGCACGTCGTAGACCAGGAGCAGGGTCTGGGTGGCGATCGCGCAGTCCCAGGTGGCGTCCGGCAGCTCTGGGGCGTCGGCCAGGTCGGCCACGATCGTGGCCTGTGGGTTGCCCTCGGCGGCGTGCAGCACGTCCACGTGGTCCACTCGACCGCCGCCGAAGCGGCGCGTGTAGCCGTCGTCGCCCACCTCCAGCACTCGACCGCGGACGTCCGCCGCGTGGCGCTCCATGAACGCCTCGATGTAGCGGCGGTCCACCGGCGTGCCGCGGTCGAAGCCGAAGTCGCGGCTCAGCGGCTCGGTGGTGCGCAGCCGGCCCATGTCCAGGCCGCCGACGCGCGGGCGCGCCCGCAGCCGGCGCGCGGCGCGCCCGGTGCGCTCGCCCAGGGCGGCGCGGCGGGCATCAGCCGCGCCACGACCCGACTCGGGGCCGGCGGTCAGTGCTCGCGCCAGCGTGCGGGCCAGGTCGAATGCCAGGCGCCCGACGGAGTCGAGCGGGGCGCCCAAGCGCCCCAGCCGGAGCGGGTCGCTGGTGGGAGTCACTGCGCGCGGCTCGGTGGTGAAGCCGGCGCGGTAGCCCGCCGCGGCGGCCGCGGCGGCAACGCGATCGTCGGCGCGCCCGTGCGGATACGCGATCGTCTCGAGCGGCCCGCCCGCGAGCCCCGCCAGCTGCTCGGCTCCTTCCCGCAGCTCGCGCGCGAGATCCTCGTCGCCCAGCTGCGTCAGCCGGTGATGGCCGCGCGTGTGGAAGCCGATCTCCAGGCCCGCGGCCGCCAGCGCGGTCACCTGCTCGGCTCGAATGCCGGAGTCGTCGGGATCCGGTCCCGCCAGCTCGGCCAAGCACTCGGCGAAAGCCTGGCGCTCGGCCGCCGGCAGCTCCTCGACCAGCAGCCCGGTGGCGCGAATGGGCCGGTGGGCGTCGGCCGGCGGAGGCAGGTCGACGCCGCGGTCGAGCGCGCGCTGGAGCCGGTCCCACCAGAAGGCGTGCGGTCCATCCAGCGACGCGCCGCAGAGGAAGAACGTGGCGGGTGCCCCGGCGCGCTGGAGGGCCGGGGCGGCGTGGGTGGCGTGTGAGGCCAGGTCGTCGTCGAAGGTGACCGCCACCGGGAACCGCTCGCCGCGGCGCCGCATGCGCACCGCGGCTGCCAGCCGCGACGCCGGCACCAGCCGGTAGCGGGCGGTGAGGTGGGCCAGCTGGCCCTCGAGCACGGCGGCGTCGAGTGCGGGATCCAGCTCGCGGGCCGGGTCACCGCCCGTGCTGCCCACCCGGTGGTATGCCACCGCGACGCCCGCGCGCAGGGCGGTGTGCCTGAGCACGCGCTCGATCGCTCCGCCCAGCCGCGTGCCGCTGCCGGCGAGCAGCGCGTCCCGCGGCCGAGCGAGGAGGCGGCGCGCCACCGGGCTCAGGCCGCGCCCTGGGGGCTCGACTGCACGAGCGTCCGGGCAGGGTCGCCAGGTCCGTCCGTGTGAGTGCTGCCACGCGGCCCGAGCCGGCCGGCGTGGTAGTCGCGCCAGCCGTCGAGCACCGCGCGGAGGTTGTCGGCGGGGCGCGGTGCGCGGCGCGCGTGCGCCAGGTGGAGCGCCAGCATCGCCGTCTCGCGCCAGACGGACGCCAGGCCTCGAAGCGGCGCGTGGCGCGCGCACACCTCAAGCGTGTTCCTCATCTCGTAATAGGCCGTGTCGGGGGCGTGCTCGCCGCCCGTGGCCACCGATACGCGGTGCCAGACCTGGCCCGCGGGAACGAACAGGATCCGGTATCCGGCCGTCCGCATGCGCAGCGACCACTCCACGTCCTCGACCTGGAGGAACAGCCTGCCGTCCAGGTAGCCCACGTCCTCCACGACGGCCCGCGGCACCAGCATCGCCGCACCGGTCGCGCGGCCGATCTCACGCGTTGCGTGGTACTGGCCGGTGTCGATGTCGCCGTATCCCGTGTGCTGCCCGTTGTGCGCCCGGCGCGGGTCGAAGCGGGCGCCCGCGTACCAGATCCGGTCCGGCGGGTCGAGGTAGTGGATCATCGGACACAGGGCTCCCGCGTCCGGCCGGCGCTCGGCCTCGCGCACGAGCGCGGCCACCAGCTCCGGGTCCGCGATCGTGTCGTTGTTGAGCATCAGCGCGTAGTCCGCGCCCGCGGCGAACGCGGCCCGGAGACCCACGTTGTTGCCCTCCGCGAAGCCGAAGTTCTCCTCGCAGGCGATCACGGTGGCCTCGGGGAACCTGTCGCGGACGGCGGGCGTGGTGCCGTCGGTCGAGCCGTTGTCGACCACGATCGCGGTGAGCCGCTCCCAGCGCACCTGTCGCAGCGAGTCCAGGCAGGCCAGCGTGTCGTCGCGGGCGTTGAACGAGAGCACGACGATGGCCACGTGGGGACCGGGGCTGGAGGGGCCGCGCGCCATCGCCGGGTGAGGCTACAAGCGTCGGCGGGCCACAGCGGCGGGTGGCCGGCGCGAATACCCTCTGGCGCAGGTGGCGCGCGGTCCGGACATCACCGTGGTGATCCCGACCCGCGAGCGCTGGCCGGTGCTGCGGGGCACCCTGGAGGCGCTGGCCGCGCAGGACCTCGACGGGGTCGAGGTGGAGGTCGTGGTGGTGGACAACGGCTCGCGCGACGCCTCGCTCGAGCGCCTGCGCCAGCACGCCGCCCGCGTTCCCGATCTGCGAGTTGTGGAGCAGCCGGCGCCCGGCGCGGCGGCGGCGCGCAACCGCGGCGTGGCCGAGGCGCGCGCGCCG
>JAXDIC010000405.1:0-17690 GCA_034664185.1 Thermoleophilaceae bacterium | reverse complement strand
GGCGAGGAGCTCGAGGCGACCTCGCGCGCCGTGCTCGACGCCCACGACGCGCTCACCCTGGAGGCGATCGAAGGGGTGCGCTTCGAGCGTCGCGGCCTCCTCCAGAGGCTGACGCGCGTGTAGAGCGACGCTGAGAGAACCGCTCAGGCCACGCTGGTCGCCACGTGCGGGCTCCGCTGCCCCGCCATCACGGCCTCGAAGGCCTCCACGATCGCGGGATCGAACTGGGTTCCGGCGCAGCGCAACAGCTCCGCCATCGCGACCTCCTCGCTCATGGCTGTCCGGTACGGGCGGTCCGACACCATCGCGTCGTACGCGTCGCAGGTGGCGATGATCCTCGAGCCCAGCGGGATGTCCTCGCCAGCCAGCCCGTCCGGATAGCCGCCGCCGTCGAAGCTCTCGTGGCTCGAGCGCACCAGGCGGGCCGCCTGGGTCAGGGAGGGCGCGGCGTCCAGGATCCGCTCCCCGACCACGGTGTGCGAGCGCATGAAGGCCCACTCGTCCTCGTCGAGCGGTCCGGGCTTGTTCAGGATCGCGTCGGGGATGGCCGACTTGCCGATGTCGTGCAGCGACGCGGCCTGGAGCAGCGGCGTGACCTGCTCCTCCGGCAGCTCGAGCCGGCGGGCTACGGCCGCGCACAGCTCGGTTACCCCGCGCATGTGAATCCGGAGCTCGGGCGAGCGCTCGGCCAGGACCGTGAGCAGCACGTCGGTCGTCTGCCGCCCGGCGGACGACCGGCCGCGGTTCTTGTGCGAGTACATCCGGCGGTCGGCCAGGCGCAGCGCCTCCGCGGAGTCGGCGGTTTCGTCAGGCAGCACCACCGAGCCGTAGGAGGCCCTGATCGAAAAGCCCTCGCCGTGCTCGGAGAGGTTCGCCGCCGCGCGCCTCGCCAGGTTGCTCGACTCGCCCGCGGAGGCCGGCCCGAGGACGCAGAATTCGTCACCGCCCATGCGGTAGGCGCGGCCGCTGCCGTCGACGGCCGCCGTCAGCTTCTCCCCGAGGCGCCGCAGCAGCGCGTCGCCCGCCGGGTGCCCGTAGGTGTCGTTGTACGCCTTGAACCCGTCCAGGTCGAAGAGCGCCAGGTGGTGGGTGCGCCCGGCCGCCAGCTCGGGGCCGAGCGCTTCCAGGTCCTCGATCAGCCGGCGGCGGTTGCCGAGGCCCGTGAGGACGTCCGTGCGCGCGAGCTCGCGAGCATGCGAGGCCTCGTTGCGGATCGTCATGCGCTGCTTGCGGAGCTGGGCCATCATCACGAGGAGCAGGGCAGCGCACGCGCACCAGATGCCGATTCGCGCGCTGAAGTCGGCGAGCCCTCCCGCGGGCGGATCGGCGAGAGCGAACGAGCCGAGCGCCGTCGCGGTGAGGAAGACGATGAACACCAGGACCCGGCGCACCGGGTGCGAGGCCGCCACGATCATCCCGATCGGCAGGTAGAGCTCGTGGTAGGCGGCGCCGCCGGCGGGCGCGTAGCCGTCGAGCACGGACATGAGCAGCACCATCGCGTAGCTGACGAAGAGCAGGCCGTTGAACCCGGCCCAGCGCCAGCGCATGAGCGTGGAGCCGACCGCGAACGACGACGCGACCATCGCAGCCCCGACCGCCCAGCCGGTCGACGCCAGAACGTCGCCGGGCGGCGTCAGGGACAGAACGGCGGCGGCGAATACGCCGTAGACGAGCCAGCCGAGACCGACCAGCCGGTTGGCGTTTCCAAGGTCGTTCCCGATATAGGGGTCGCGGCCGCGCCCGAACACCCTCTGCGTGACCGCGCGCAGGCGCGGCTGTGCCTCGGACTGGTCCATACGGGACCATCGGCGCGCTGGCGCGCTGGCTTAGTCCCGATCTGGAGTAGGAGGGTTCGGGCGAGCCGGTACCTCGAATGCGCCTCCCGCTCCAGTGTTACGGGCCTCATCGAGGATTGGGGCATGGCTTGAAGCCCTTGACGGTGAGGTAGATGCCAAGGGACAGCTCCCAAAGGAACTCCGGGACCGTCGCGATGCCCTGAGCCGCGGAGCCCCGCCCGATGACGTCAAGCACCACCGCGATCCCCGAAGCGCAGACCAGAGGACCTCCGACGAGGCCCAACATGGCCATGCCTCGAGGAACGAGGCCGGATCGGTACATCAGGTAGCCCAGGATCAGCCCGTTCCCGACCCCGACAACGAAGCCTGGCCCGAGTACGAACGTCCAGTTACGGACCGCGACGAGCGCCTTGCCGGCCGTTACGAGCGAGCCGGTGTCCGCTCCCGCAGCCTTCTGCCGCAACGTCACTACCGCAAGCAGGCTGACGATGCCGACGGCGATGAAGACGCACTCAACGAGTCGCGCTGTGACATATCCCAGCGCAAGGCCCTCGCTCTGCCGCCTGAGGATCGGGAACAGCACGACGGCCGTGCCGATGTTGGCGATGATGAGGATGACCTCGAAGAACGCGCCCAGGCGCACGCGCGTGTCGGCCCCAGCACCAACGATGTAGTTGTGGTGGTGCAGCACAGGGGCGTAGAGAAGCACCCCTGCGATGGAGGCGACAAAGGTGAGGAGGAAGAGCAGGCCCGCGATGAGCGCGACCTTTCTCGGCGGGAGTTGCATCGATCGGCCGGGTGCTCCCGTAGAGCGTTCCTGAGAGGACATTTCCGTACTCATCTCCGGACTGTAACCGCGCTGAAAAAGCCCATGGGCCGGGGAGGATTCGAACCTCCGACCTACGGATTATGAGTCCGCTGCTCTAACCGCTGAGCTACCGGCCCGCCGCGGCGCACGCTAGCACCGCGATCCGCTACTTCCGAGGGCGCTCGCCGGTCACCGCGGCGCGCAGTGCCGTGGCGGCCTCGTGGGGGCCGAACGCCCCCTCGATGCGGGCCGCCACGCGTCCGTGCCGGTCGATCGCGAACAGCCACGGCTGCGACGGCAGGCCGTAGGCCCGCACCTGCGGCCGCTCGCCATCCTGGGGTCGGTTGTTGTTGAAGATCTCGACCTTCACGAAGGCGGCCTGGTCGCCGTGCTCGGCCTTCAGCTGCTCCATGACGTCCGCCACCGGCGCGCAGGTGTGGCTGCGGCACAGCCCCGGCGAGGCGAACAGCAGCATCACCGGGCGCTTGCCCAGGACGTCCGCGAGGTCCAGGTCGTGCATCGTCCCGGGCGGGTGGCGGGTGTCGATCGCGGCCAGGTTGCCGCCCACCGAGGCGCGGGTGGGCGTGTGGACGCGCGGCGCCATCTGCCCGACCGCCGGCGGGCTGGCGTGGCGGTGGACCCAGACCGTCACGGGGCTCCCGCCCACGAGCCGCTGGTCGAGCTGCGCCACCCCCAGCACGCGGTAGCGCCCGGGCGCGGGGAACGGCGCCGATGCGACGTAGATCGACTGGGCCGAGTCGGCGTCGCCGGTCACGGTCCGGCTGCGGAACCGCGGGTCGACGGTGAGCGGCTGGTAGCTGGCCTGGAACGGCCCGTGGACCCGCGAGCCGTCGGCCCGCGCGACGTACAGCGCCGCAGGCGTGTCGCCGATCTGGCGGCGGGTGCGATCGAACAGCGCGAACGCCACGCGGTCGCGACCGGGCTCCAGGACGGACACCGAGCTGGCCATCTGCGGACCGGGGCCCAGACCGCGGCGGAGCTCGCTCAGAGTCTTCGTTCCCGCCGCCGGGAACGGCTGTGAATTCCCGATCGAACCGGTGGGCGGCGGCGTCGGCGGCGTGGCCCCAACCCCCCCGCAGGCGGTCAGAGCAGCCCCCGCGGCGACCACGCCCAAGAGCGCGGGAATGCGCGCCATCCCGCTCACGAACCAAGGGTACGTAAATGCGCCGGATCGGACGGCAGTACGCGCGCGGCGGGCGCACTCGGATAGAACCCAGTGCTCCAATCGACCATCGGCACCCGACGCAGGAGGCACCCACATGGCGGACCGCGCAGCTCTCGTGACCGGCGGCTCGAGCGGCATCGGGCTGGCTATCGCCCGCGCCCTCGGGCAGGACGGCTATTCGCTAACGGTCTCGGCGCGGCGGCCGGACAAGCTCGAGGAGGCCGTGGCCGGCCTGCGCGACGAGGGCCTGGAGGTGGAGTCCGTGCCGGCGAACATGGCCAAGGAGGAGGACATCCTCGCGCTGATCGGGAAGCACCGCGAGCGCTTCGGCCGCCTCGACGTCCTGATCAACAACGCCGGCGTGGGGATCGGAAGCCCGATCGCGGAGCTGGACACGAAGCGGCTCGACATGCAGCTCGACGTGAACCTGCGCGCGGTCTTCATCACCCTGCGCGAGTGCATCCCGATGCTCAAGGAGGCCGGGGCCGAGCACGGCAAGGCGCTGGCCGTCAACACGGCGTCGATCGCCGGCAAGTTCGGGCAGCCGTGGCTTGCGGCCTACTCGGCCACCAAGGCGGCCGTCGTCGGCCTCAGCCAGGCCGCCCACGGAGAGCTCGCCGGCTCGGGCATCCAGGTCACCGCGTTCTGCCCTGCCTTCGTCGCCACGGCGATGACCGACTGGGCCGAGGAGCGGGTTTCGAAGGACGAGATGATCCAGCCGGAGGACATCGCCGAGGCCGTGCGCTTCCTGCTCCGGACCTCGCCGGCGTGCATGGTCCCCGAGATCCAGTTCATCCGCGAGGGCGACCTCATGCGCGCCGCATAGCGCGCGGCGAACTCAGACTCGTTCGAGCTCGCGCTCGGAGGGCCGCTGGCCCTGGGCGCTCTCGTCCGCCTCGACCTGGGCCATCGCGGCCTCCCAGTCGTCCAGCCGGCGGAACACGCGCAGCCACGCCCAGCCGTGGCGCTTTCGAAGCTCGTCGGTGCGGTCGCGCTCCCCGGTGTCGCGCCGCTTGGCGCCGGGTCGCTCGACCTTGCGGGCCTCGAGCTCGGCCACCGCCTGCGCCAGGTCGCCCGAGTCCTCCTCGTACCAGAGGCTGGCCTCGAGCATCGCGCGCAGCGTGCGCACCTCACGGCCGGTTGCCCGGCGCGCGTCGCAGGCTCCGGTGTAACGGTCCCAGGTGCGCGCGAAGCTGGCCAGGCTGGTGCGGCCGCCGCGGCGGTGAGCGGCCAGCATCGGACAGATGCCGCCCGATCCGTCGGTGTAGGCGCCGACGATGATCGGGTTGGCGTCGATCCCGTCCAGCATCGCCTCGCGCGTCGTGCGCGGCAGGCAGTCGATGGCCCGCCTCAGCTCCTGCGCCCGCTTCCGGTCTCGTCTCACCCGCTGCCTGCCCCTCCTGGGTCTGCCTTTAGGATTCCCCCGCCGCACTGGAATCTAACGGGCCGGCGTCGGGATTCACAAGCCGTCCCCTTCAACTGAGAGGAACCTTGCATGCGACTCGGCCTGAGCGTCGGCTACTGGGGACTGGGGATCACGCCCGCGGAGCAGCTCAGCCTGGTCAAGGAGGCCGAGGACGCGGGCTACCACTCGGTATGGGCGGCCGAGGCGTACGGATCCGACGCCGCGACGGTGCTGGCCTGGCTGGCAGCTCAGACGGACCGCATCAAGCTCGGGTCCGGGATCTTCCAGATGCCGGCCCGCTCCCCGGCCATGACGGCGATGACGGCCGCGACGATCGACGAGCTTTCGCAGGGGCGGATGATCTGCGGAATCGGGTCCTCCGGCCCGCAGGTGGCCGAGGGCTGGCATGGCCAGCCGTTCGCCAGGCAGATCCAGCGCACGCGCGAGTACGTGGAGATCGTTCGCAAGGCGCTCACCCGCGAGCGGCTGACGTACGAGGGCGAGACCTACACGCTGCCGCTGCCCGACGGACCGGGCAAGGCGCTGAAGCTGATGATCGGGCCGGTGCAGGAGCGCATCCCGATCTACATCGCCGCAATCGGGCCGAAGAACACGGCGCTGACGGGCGAGATCGCCGACGGCTGGATCCCGTTCATGTTCTCCGCCGAGCACGCCAAGGAGCTGCGCAAGCCGCTGGACGAGGGCGCGGCGCGCGCCGGTCGCACGCTGGACCCCGAGTCGTTCGACATCGCCCCGACGGTCAACGTGTGCATCGACGACGACGTGGACGCGGCGCGCGACGTGATGCGCCCGTTCATCGCGCTGTACGTGGGCGGGATGGGTTCGCGCGACAAGAACTTCTACAACGCGATGATGCGCCGCTACGGGTTCGAGAAGGAGGCCGAGGAGGTCCAGGAGCTGTACCTGTCCGGCAAGAAGACCGAGGCGGCGGCCGCGCTGCCCGCGGACTTCATCGACGCCGTCTGCCTGGTCGGCCCCAGGGACCGCGTGCGCGAGGGCCTGGCCAAGCTTCGCGACGCGGGCGTCGGCACTGTGATCACCACCCCCATCGCGCCCTCCACCGAGGGTCGGCGGGGGATGCTGCGCGAGCTGGCCGAGCTGCTCTGAGCGAGCCTCCGGCGTACGACGCGCCGTCGCCCGGGCGGGAGCCGCGGCGGCGGATCATGCTGGCCGCCTTCGGCGACCCGGGGCACGCGTTCCCGGCGATCGCTCTCGGGCGCGAGCTGGTGCGTCGTGGACACGAGGTGTGCATCGAGACGTGGCACCGGTGGCAGGAGGACGTGGAGCGCGAGGGCATGCGCTTCGCGGCCGCGCCGGTCTACGACGTCTTCCCGACAGTCGGACGCCCGCTCAAGCCCTACCAGGCCGCGGTCAAGGCGTGTGCCGAGACGCGGCGGGCGATCGCGGCGTTCGACCCGGAGGTCGTGGTCGCCGACATCCTCACCGTGGCAGCGACCCTGGCGGCCGACCTGGAGGACAGGCCGTGGGCGACGCTGATCCCCCATGTCTTCCCCATGCCGGGACCGGGGTTCCCTCCGTACTCGATCGGCGCGCGGCTGCCGCGCACGGCGGTGGGACGCGCGCTGTGGGGGACCCTCGACCCGCTCGTGCGCAGGGGGGTCGAGCAGGGGCGCGACGAGCTGAACGAGTCGCGGCGGCGGGTGGGGCTGCCGCCGCTTCACCACGTTCACAACGGGATCTCGCGCAGGCTGGCGATCGTCGCCACGTTCCCGCAGCTCGAGTACCCGAGGCCGGATCCGGGGCCGTGGGCCGAGGTGACGGGACCGCTGTTGTGGGAGCGGCCGTTCGGGGACGTTGAGCTGCCGCCCGGCGACGATCCGCTGGTGCTGATCGCTCCCAGCACGGCGCAGGACCCGGAGCAGCGGATGCTGCTCGCGGCGCTGGAGGGGCTGGCCCGCGCACCCGTCCGCGTGCTGGCCACGACCAACCGGCGGCCGCCGCCCGGCGGGCCGGTGCGGGTGCCGGAGAACGCGCGGCTGGTCGACTGGGTGTCGTACGCGCGCACCATGCCGCGATGCGCGGCCGTGGTGTGCCACGGGGGGCACGGAACCGTGGTGCGATCGCTTGCCAGCGGCGCGCCGGTGGTGGCGTGCCCCGTCGCCGGGGACATGGCGGAGAACGCCTCGCGCGTCGCGTGGGCCGGTGCCGGGGTGTCGCTGCCGCGGCGGTTGGCCACGCCGCGCGGCGTGCGGATGGCCGTCGAGCGCCTCCTCGGAGAGCCGGGCTACGGGCGTCGGGCGCGCGAGCTGGCGGACTGGGCCGCCGAGAACGACGGCGCCGAGCGGGCGGCACGGGCGGTCGAAGGCTTCGCGGCGCGCGAGGCGCGCGCCTAAGATCCCGCTGGATGCCGGAGGACCACCGTTTCAGGCCGCGGGACGAGCAGGAGCGGCTGAACAGGCAGATGCTCGAGTTGCTCAACGAGCTGCGGGTTGCCCTCACCGGCGTGCAGATCCTGTTCGCGTTCCTGCTCACGGTGCCGTTCACGCAGCGGTTCTCGCACGTCACGCAGTTCCAGAAGTACCTCTACTTCGGGACGCTGCTCTGCGCCGCGGCGGCCGTCGCTCTGCTCATCGCTCCCAGCGCGCAGCACCGGGTGCTCTTCGGGCTTCACCAGAAGAAGCGGCTGCTGATGGTCGGGAACACGGAGATGATCATCGGCCTGGGGTTCCTGGCCCTGGCGATGACCGGCGTGGTGATGCTCATCACCGACGTGCTGTTCAGCACGACGGCCGTGGTCGTCGTCACCGGCGCGGTGGGCCTCACCTTCGCGGTGCTGTGGTACCTCGCACCGCTCGCTCGGCGGATGCAGCGGGCGCGCGAGGAGGACGAAGCGTAGGGGAACACACGTTCGCTTTTCCGTCCACCGCTCAAGGTAGCTTCTGTCCATGGAGCGGCGGTTTCTGGAGCAGCAGCTGGAGGCGGGGCGGTCGCTGGAGGAGATCGGCGCGGCCGTCGGAAAACACCCGTCGACGGTGGGGTACTGGCTGAAGAAGCACGGGCTCGCGGCGGTCAACAGCGAGCGGTTCTCCCCTCGCGGCGGGATCGGGCGCGAGCGTATGGAGGCGCTGGTCGAGCGAGGGATGACCACGCGAGCCATCGCACGAGAATGCTCGGTCAGCTATTCGACGGCGCGCTACTGGCTCAAGCGTCATGGCTTCACCACAGCACGGTCGCAGCCTCGTACGGAGGGTCCAAAGCCCAGGCTGATTCAGCGAAGGTGCCGAACACACGGCGTCACCTCATTCGTCCTCGAGGGACGTGGCTACTACCGCTGTACGAAATGCCGCATGGCGCGGGTCGCGGAGCACCGGCGGAAGGTCAAGGCCACACTCGTACGGGAAGCGGGCGGCAAGTGCGTCCTGTGCGGATACGACCGCCACCAGGCGGCACTCGAGTTCCATCACGTCGATCCGTCGCGGAAGAGCTTCGAGCTCTCGACCAGCGGCGTCACCCGAGCGATCGACGCACTTCGCTCCGAAGCACGCAAGTGTGTGCTGCTCTGTTCCAACTGCCACGCCTGCGTCGAAGTAGGCGTCGTCCGCGTCCCAGCTACTCCCCGGGCTGGATTCGAACCAGCATGGCCTGATTAACAGTCAGGAATGTTGCCCTTACATCACCGGGGATCGCGGGCACGAGGATAGCCGCTGGATGGGCGGAATCTTGGCCTGGCGAGCAGCCGTTTCCGGCCCCCGCTAGTCCTCCTTGAGCTTCTGCGCCTCGCGGGAGTTCTTCAGCTTGGAGAGCGTCTTCGACTCGATCTGGCGCACGCGCTCGCGCGTGACGCCGACCTCGGAGCCGATCGCCTCGAGGGTCATCGGCTCCTCTGACGAGAGTCCGTAGCGCAGCTCCAGTACACGGCGCTCGCGCCACTGCAGCGAGCGCAGAGCGGCCTCCAGGTCGCGCTGGCGCATGGTCGACGAGACCTGCTCGAGCGGCGCCTCGTCGGCGCTGTCCTCGATGAAGTCGGCCAGGCGCGTCTCCCCGTCCCCCGGTCCCACCGGCGTGTCCAGCGACACCGGCTCGCGACCCAGGTCCAGGATCTCCTCGACCTGTCCGGGTTTCATCTCCACCTCGACGGCGATCTCCTCGGGCGTGGGCTCACGGCCGTGCTTCTGGATCAGGGCCCGGCGCACGCGGCCAACGCGGTTCATCCGCTCGACCATGTGGACCGGGATGCGGATGGTGCGCGACTGGTCGGCCAGCGCGCGGGTGATGCCCTGGCGGATCCACCAGGTCGCGTACGTGGAGAACTTGAAGCCGCGGCGCCAGTCGAACTTCTCCACGGCGCGGATCAGCCCCAGGTTGCCCTCCTGGATCAGGTCGAGCAGCGTCAGCCCACGCCCGCTGTAGCGCTTGGCGATCGACACGACCAGTCGAAGATTTGCCTCGATCAGCTGGTTCTTGGCCTCCATGTCGTTGGCCTCGACGCGCTTGGCCAGCCGGACCTCGTCCTCCTTGGTCAGGAGGCGCACCCTGCCGATCGACTTCAGGTAGTTGCGGACGGCATCGTCCGCGCCGCCCTCGGGCTGCGTGACGGGCAGCCCGGCCGTCACCACCCCGCCCTCGTCGAAGAGATCGCCCACGCCTACCTTCGGCATCTGGCCCTCCCCCTCGTCCGGGTCGTCGAAGCGCGGGCCCGTTGTCTCGAGTTCGCTCATTCCGACTGTCCCATCAGCTCGTCGATCTGGGCACGGATGCTCTCACGGGCGGGCCACAGGGCGCGCTGCCGTTCGAAGTCCTCGTCGCGCGCAGCGTGGCGCAGCTGCCGCTCCACCCGCTGGAGCTCCAGCTGGAGGAAGGTCAGCCGCAGCCCCTCCGCGGACGCGCGCTCCTCCTGCCCGCGCATGGCCACCTCGGTGACGAGCGCGGCAAGGGACGGGTCGTCGGCCGGAAGCTCGGCGAGCGGATCTTCGAAGTGGTCGAGCAGATGGTCGCGCACCCGCCGGAGGGCATCGGAGGAGAAGTGGTCGTCCTCGAGGCGCTCGAGATACTCCCGGCCCTCGCCGGGCTCGCTGAGGCACATGGCGAGGAACGCGCGCTCGGACCGCGCGACCGCCTCGATGGTCGGCGAAGCGACGCGCGCGGGCGCGCCGTCGGACCCCGCCGAGGCAGCGTTGCCGTTGGCCCCGTCGCGGCGAGCCGGAGGGGCTGGCGCCGGCGCGGAGGCCAGCTGGGCCTGAAGGTTCTCTAGGGGCACATCAATCTTGTCGGCAGCGATGCGCACCAAGTGATCCCGTAACACCGAATTTGCGGGAACCGAGTGGATTATCGGCAGGATCTCGCCCAAAGCGCGATCCCGGCCCGCTGGAGCGTCCAGATCCGCCGACGACAGCGCCCGGCGCACCTCGAACTCCGGCACCGTGACGGCGCTGGCAATCAGTCGCTCGAACGCCTCCGCGCCATCCGCGGCCACCAGATCGGCCGGGTCGGTGCCCTCGGGCATGCCCACCACGCGCAGCTCCACCTGCCGCTCGCGTGCGCCACGCGCGGCGCGCAGCATCGCCTCCTGGCCCGAGCTGTCGGCGTCAAGGGCCAGATGCAGCGTGCCCGCCGCCCGACTGAGCTCGGCGAGCTGCTCCTGGGTCAACGCGGTGCCCATGATCGCCACGCTCTCGGGTATCCCCCCCTGATGTAGAGCAAGCACGTCCGTGTACCCCTCAACGGCCACTATACGCCCCTTCTTTGCCGCCGCTGCCCTCGCATGGTCGATGCCGAACAGCTGGCGGCCCTTATGGTAGAGCTCGTTCTCGGACGTGTTCAGGTACTTGGGCTGCTGATCTTCCCGCACTGAGCGGGCGCCGAAGCCCAGCACCCGCCCGCGCGCATCGGCCAGAGGGAACATGATGCGCCCGCGGAAGCGGTCGTAGAAGCCGCCCTGCCTGCCGCGCTGCGCCAGCCCGGCCGCGGCCAGCTCCTCCGGCCGAAAGCCATCCCGCTGCGCCGCGCCCGACACGCGGTCCCAGGCGCTGGGCGCGTAGCCGATCCGGAACGCGCGCAGCACCTCCTCGCCGAGCCCGCGACCCGCCAGGTAGTCGCGGGCGCGGGCCGCCTCGGCCGACTCCCAGAGGTAGCGCGCGTAGTACGCGGCGGTGCGCTCGACCAGCTTGAGCAGGCGCTCCCGGCGCTTGCGGCGCTCCTCCGCCAGCGGGTCCTCCTCCTCGCGCTGCAGCTCGATCCCGTAGCGGTCCGCGAGGAACTCGATCGCGGCGCGGAAGTCCAGCGCCTCCGTGGCCTGGACGAACCCGATCGCGTCGCCGGACTCGCCGCAGCCGAAGCAGTGGTAGAGCTTGTGCTCCGCGTTGACCGAGAACGACGGCGTGCGCTCGTCGTGGAACGGGCACAGCCCGGTCCAGCGCGTCCCCACGCGACGCAGGTCGCTTCGGGCGCCCACCAGCGCAACCATGTCCACGGCGTCCTTCACGCGCTCGATCGAGTCCTTGGTGTACAGCGACATGGTGTCCTGGAGGCTAATGCCCCCTGGCCGGAACGCCGCCCCCTCGCGCGCCGCCTACGCGGAGTTCGGCGGCGCGCGCAAGAGCCGCACCGTCGTGAGCACCGCCAGTGCCATCATCAGCACGGCGCTGACCACGCACCACTGGCAGATCGCCTCGATCGTGAACAGTTCCCGGTAGGTGAGGTACGCGCTGAACCCGAAGCCCACCAGCGCCACCAGCGCTCCGCCCAGCCTGGCCCCCTCGCCTCGGACCAGGAGCGACGCGAGCACGACCAGGTAGCCAATCAGCCCCAGCAGGGCCACCGGGACCCCGGCGAGCTTCGAGTAGCTGGATGTCTGGACCTTCTCGCAGCCCCCGTTACCGGAGATGCAGAACAGCTTGACGCCCGCGTAGTGGATCCAGGTCAGATACCCGGCGACCGCGACCCCGAGCAGGGCCAGAACCGCGATCGCCACGACCAGCCGGCGCTCTTCACGGGTCATCCCGAGCCGAGCGCCGCGTCGATCGCGCGCGAGAACTGCGAGACGTCGAACGACGAGTACTGGAGCTCGGAGGGCCTGCCGCCGCCCCGCTGGAGAAAGAAGCGCGGCGTGTCGCTCACGCCGAGCGCCTTGGCCTGGGCCCTGGCCTGCTGGATCTGCTGAAGAACGGCGGGCTTGGTGCGGTCGGCCAGGAGCCGCGCGGCGTCCAGGCCGGGCACGCCCATCGCGATGTGCCGGACGAACGCATCGGTGGCGTAGCCCGAGTTCTCCACGCCCTGCTCCTGATAGAAGCGCTCGGCGAAGTTCCACAGCTTGTTCTGCAGCCCGGCCGCGCCGGCGGCCACGCCCGCCTTCACCGAGTCGTCGCCCAGGAAGGCCAGGTCCTCGAGCACGATCTTCATCCTGCCGGCCCTCACGTAGCGCCGCACCAGAGCCGGAAAGACGGTCACCGTGTACTCGCGGCAGATCGGGCACTGGAGGTCGGCGAACTCCATCATCGTGAGCGGCGCGCTGGGATTGCCGAGCACGATGCCCTGCTGCGGGATGCCGGCGAAGAGCGCCTGCGTCTTGGCCGGGGCCACGGCCTTGTGCTTGCCGGCGTTCGAGATGGCGATGGCCGCGCCGACCAGCGCCGCGGCCACCACCAGCGTGGCCCCCAGCTGCCAGAGACGCCTGTTGCGACGCTCGCGAGCGGCCTGGGACGCCGCCTTGGCCTCGCGCTCCGCGCGCAGCCGCTCCCTGTCCTCGCTCCCGGACGCCACGGTCAGATCACCTCCTCGGGCGTCGTACTTCACTCCGGTCGGCGCGTTTCCTGCGCTTGTCCCGCCGCTCCGCCAGGCGGACCCAGGCGAACAGCGCAGCGACCGGCCCCAGGAACACCGTGAGGCTGACGTACCAGTGGCCGATGTGGGCGAGGACGATCACGCGGCATCCAAGACTGTCACTGGTTGACCGCCGACAGGAGCCAGAGGCCCAGGCTGGTGAACCCGACCATCACGACCAGCATCCAGTACTGCGACCGCACGGCCTCGCGCGCGCCGCGGTAGATCGCGAGGGCGCGGTCGTGGGCCAGGATCAGCCCGCAGACGTGGCCCGTGATCAGCGCCCCGACCTGCACGTACCAGATGACGTTGGACGACACGACCCCCTGGTCCACGGTCGCCTTCGCGGTGCCGAACAGGTTGGACCCGTCTCCCAGCGGGTCCGAGATCAGGTACGCGGCCGCCTGGCCTTGGACCACGAGCAGCGAGAAGTAGTGGGCCAGCGCGTACGCGAACGCGATCGGGATGAGCGTGTGGACGAAGCGGCCCGCCAGCTCGCGCGCGCCGTGCCCCTCGCCCACGGTCTCCATCCCGCGCACGCCCACCCGGTAGAAGCCCGCCACCACCAGCACGCACATCGCCAGCCCCAGCGTGGCCGCCAGCTCGATCCTGCCGTCCTGCCCCGCGCCCAGGCTGCCGAAGAAGTCCTCGAGGTGCGGGCGGGCCGACGCCCACACCGGCCCGTTGGAGAAGCCGTCGAACGTCGTCGAGCCGATGGCGGCGCAGAGCAGCCCCACCGCTCCCGGCAGCAGGGTGAACCTGGGCGCGCCCGACAGCGGCGGCCGCGTGTGCAGCACCCCGTCGCGGCGCGTGAGCGGCGCCAGGCGGCCGAACAGCCCGAAGTAGACGCCGAACGCGTCTGCGCGGTCGCTCCACGCGGCGGCTCCGAACACGGCCATTCCCGCAAGCTGCACCGCCGCGTACCCGATCGCCAGCCACCCCAGCACACGCGGGTCCGCCTTGTTGACATAGGCCAGCTCGAGCCAGGCGAACCCCAGGATCCCGGCCATGGCCGGCCAGTACCCCAGCCACTCCGGGTAGGCGCGCCGCGGCGGCGGCGGCGCGCCACGCACCCGCCCCACGCCCCAACCCATCGCGCGCCCCACGGCTCGCCACGGGTTGAACGCGCGGAACACGTCCCCGAACAGCACGCTGAGCACCACCAGGCCGACCCAGAACAGGACGTACACGAAGGTCGGCGCCAGGTTGCGCTGGGCTTCGGAGACCCCGTCGAGCCCGGCGTAGACCACCACGCAGAACACGGCGACGCCGACCGCTCCGCACAGCACGTCGACCCAGGCGGGAATGCGGAACAGCGGCCGCTCGTCCGGCCGCTGCAGCCGCGGCTGCTTCCACAGCGCCCCGAGCGCCAGGAACGACACCACCAGCACGATCGCCGCCGCCCACCCGAACAGCGGCGCGGGAATGGGCAGGTCGGCGCGGCCCACCAGGCCGTGGGCCAGCGCCGGGGACGGGAGGATGGCCGCGGCGGCGAGCCCTCCCGCCGTGCCCAGCGCCAGCCCGCGGCGGCTCATGGCAGGACCCGCAGCTCGGCGATCTGCTGCTTGCGGCTCTCGAGCTCGATCACGAAGACGCCGTCGACGTTGGCCTTGAAGGCGAAGCTCACCGAGCCGCCCTTCTTCACCTCCTTGTGGAAGTCGTAGCCGTGGATGTGGATCTCGTCCGCCACGTCCGAGTGGACGGTCAGGCGGACCTGGCCGCCCTTCTTCACGTTGATCTTCTTGATCCCGCCCACCGGCTTGGCGCCCTTGACCTCCACCTGCGCCAGCGCGTTGGCCGGCGCCTTCTCGCTGCCGCAGCCGAGAAGCAGGCTCCCCGTCACGGCGAGCGCGAGGAGCGCGCCCAGCGGCACCCAGCGCCTGTTGCGTGTCATTTCAACCTCCTGTCGAGTGGATTCGGCGCCCGATTCGGGCGCCCGCAGCTCAGACGGAGGCGAGTGGCGGGCCGCGGCCGGCCAGGTGGCGGGCGGCGACGTTCAGCCTGGGCCGGCTCCAGGAGACCCGCGCCAGGAAGAGCACGGCGGGCGACGGGTGCCGCGGACGGGCGACCGGGCTCGCCTCCAACCCCAGCGCCGCGTCCGCTCCCCGCAGCGCGACGGCGATGAGCAGCCCCACCACGAGCGAGATCGGGATGGCAACCCACCCGCCGCCTCCGAGCACGCCGGCGACGCCGGCCGGATGGCCGCTGTCGAGAAGCGCCTCGAGCGACTCCTGAAGGCAGTAGAGCCCGATCAACCAGGTGCTGGCGGCCGCCCAGGCGCGCGCGAGTGCCGGGGACCGTTGTCGCCCGTGCGGCTCCCCGCGCGAGACGCGAGCCAGCATCCTGGCCACCGCCAGCGCCAGCGTCAGGGCAACCAACACCAGCACCGGCGTCAGGTACGCGTGGCCCTGGCCCGCGAGCTGATGGCCCGAGTCGTGACCGTACGCCACCAGGTAGCGCATCTGGTGAACGGCGAAGGCACCGCCCGCGATCAGGGCGGCGGCGCGGAGGCTACGGCCCGGCATCGGTGGGCGATTCTACGGCGGGCGGATCGTCGGTGGGTAGGTCGTCCAGGCCCTCCCCCGCTCCCGCGGTCGCCCGTCGGGTGGCGAAGAACGCGCCGCCCAGCACCAGCAGCAGGATCGGGGCCGCGAAGATCAGCGCCGATCCACCTCCCCCGCCGCCCGACTTTCGGGCCGCGCCCGGGATCTTGGGAGTCGGGACCGGATGTCCAGCCGCGGCCGAGAGCTTGACCACCGCGGGTATGGCCGCGCGGGCCAGGTCATCGGGGCCGGGGCCCGCGACGACCAATCCCTTCAGCGCGGTCGGGGCGCTGGGAGGACCCTTGAACGTGCCGAACCCCGCCGGCATGACCACCAGGACGGGCTGCACCTTGTTGTACTGGATCTCGGGGCCCAGGAAGTTGGCGTACTCCTGCGGCTTGCCGAACAGGTTGGGCACCACGCCGAGGTCGTTGGGAGAGGCGATCAGCGCGACCTTGACCGGGAAGCCGGCCTTGGCGGTGGCCTTGGTCAGGTCGTCCAGGGCGCGCATCAGGTTGGGCGCCAGGCGCGGCTGGTACGGCGAGTACACGTTCTGGCCGATCAGGACGTCGCTGGCGGGGTCTCCGTCGGCCAGCGCGCCGATGGGCAGCGCGAGCCCGCTGAGGAGCGCGACGAGGGCGCAGAGCGCTGCGAGCCGGCGGCGTGACACCGAGGCGAGCGTACCGAGGCGACGCGCCGCGAGCATCACTCTCCGAGCGGGAAGCGATAGCTGCCGTGCACCGGCACGGGCGGGCCGACCACCAGCACGATCTGCGCGTGCGGTCGCAGGCGCACGGCGCGCGGATCGCCGGCCGGCGCCCCGTCCACGAACGCCCTCACGCCCGGACCGCCACGCGCCGCGAAGCCCGCCAGCCGCCGCCGCGAGAGCGGCTGGCCCCAGATCGCGAACAGGTCGCCCAGCGTGGCGGGCTGGCGCGTGGCCACCTCGACCACGCCCGTGGGAGCGTGCGTGCGCAGCGGGTACTCGCAGCGCCCCGAGCGCACGAACGCCCCGCTGCGCCGGCGCGGCGGCGCCACGCCGATGCCGGCGGGCACGACCACCCCGCGGCCGCGGGCGAACAGCTCGACGTGCGCCACGAAGAGCCGGCGCTCGCCGCGCCGGCAGCGGGAGCGCGCAACCGGCGCCGCGTGCGCGACCGCGCTGCCGTAGGACGGCGGGAGGAAGCGGGGTCCGACACCGGTGGGGATGGGGACCGGGCGCGGGCCGTCCGCCGGGCGCGACCGATCCCCCGAGCCGCCGCACCCGGCCATCGCCGGAGCGAGAGCGGCCACCGCGACCGCGCAGCGTGCGGCCAGCGCCGGGCGGCTCAGAATCCCTGCGGCACGGACAGGTCGGCGAACGCGCGCACCGCGAATCGATCGGTCATGCCCGCGAGATAGTCCACCACGCGCTCGGCGTGGCTGGCGTCGTCGACCACCGCGGGCGGCAGGGCCTCCGCGTAGTGAGCGAACAGGGCACGCAGCATGCGCTCGATGCGCGGCAGCTCGCGCTGTGCGGCCGGCCCCAGGTACACGCGCTCGAACATGAACGACCTGAGGCTGTCCATGGCCGCCGCGGCGTGCTCGCTCTGCACGATGTCGCCCTCGGTGCCGGCGCGCTCGACCAGGTCGCGCACCAGCGTGTCGATGCGCCGCGATCCCGTGTCCCCCAGCGTCTCGATGGCGTCGGCCGGCAGCTGGCCGCGGTCGAGCACCCCGGCGCGGATCGCGTCGTCGATGTCGTGGTTGATGTAGGCCACGCGGTCCACGATGCGGACGATGCGCGCCTCCAGGCTGCCGGGAAGCTCCGGCCCGGTGTGACGAAGGATGCCGTCGCGCACCTGGTCGGTCAGGTTCAGGCCGGTGCCGTCGCGCTCCAGCCTCTCCACCACGCGCAGGGAGTGGTGGTTGTGACGGAAGCGGATGCCGTAGCGCTCCTGGAGGCACGCGTCCAGCACGTTCTCCCCGATGTGCCCGAACGGTGGATGGCCCAGGTCGTGGCCCAGCGCGACGGCCTCCGTGAGGTCCTCGTTGAGTCCCAGCGCGCGAGCGACCGTGCGCGCGATGCCCGCGGCCTCGAGCGTGTGGGTGAGCCGCGTGCGGTAGTGGTCCCCCTCCGGGGCGATGAAGACCTGCGTCTTGTGCTTGAGGC
>JAXDIC010000402.1:0-4414 GCA_034664185.1 Thermoleophilaceae bacterium | reverse complement strand
CAGCGACCACGGTGGACCTGGGCGAGCTGGCCGTGGCGTGGACGCCGCCCGGCGAGCTCCCCCACCACCCCGTCCTGTGTGTCCTGGACGGCCGGGTCCGAACGGACGCACTGGCAGCGGAGCTGGGCCTGGACCCGGGCAGCCCGCCGGCGGGACTCGTGGCCGAGGGCTACGCCCGGCTCGGCGACGGCGTTCTGGAACGGATCGGGGGTGAGTTCGCGCTTGTGATCTGGAACCGGGCCGAGCGCCACGGCCTTCTTGCCCGCGACCGCCTGGCCGCGCGCCCGCTGTTCGTGGCCGAGCACGCGGGCGCGCTCCTGTTCGCCTCCGAGGTGCGCAACCTGCTGGCGCTGCTTCCCACCCGCCCCGCCCCCGACGGGGTGGCGATGGCGCACTGGCTGGGCCGCTCGGGCATGCCCGATAACCGCACCCTGTTCGCCGGGATCCGCGGCGTTCCGGGGGGCGGATTGGTGCGGCTGGCGGACGGCGGCTGGGACGCGCGCCGGTTCTGGAGCCCGCGCTACAGGGTCCCGCGCTCCGTGGCGGCCGACCAGGCCGCGGTTGAGGTGCGGGACGCACTGGGCCACGCCGTGGCGCGAGCCCTGGCCGGGGCTGACCGGCCCGGGGTCATGCTCAGCGGCGGCCTGGACTCGGCGGTCATCGCCGCCCTGGCCTCGGCCGCCATGGAGCCCGGCGCGCCCCCGGTCGCGTACTCGGGGGTGTTCCCGTCGCACCCGGAGGTCGACGAGTCGGCCGGCGTCCGCCGTGTGCGTGACGGGCTGGGCGTGCCGGGCGTCGAAGCCGAGCTGGGGGCCGGCAGCGCGCTGGCCGGCGCGATCGAGTTCACCCGCGCCTGGGAGCTGCCATCGGTCACGCCCAACCGCTTCGTGTGGACGCCGTTGCTGCGCCGCGCGGCGGCCGACGGGATCGACGTGATGCTCGACGGCGAGGGCGGCGACGAGCTGTTCGGGTGCTCCACCTACCTCGTGGCCGACCACCTGCTGGCCGCGCGCCCCCTGGCCGCGCTCCGCACGTCGCGACGGCTGCCGGGCATGGGGTCGCGCCCGCGCCCGCGCTGGATCGCCCGCTCGCTGCTGGTCTACGGCGCTCGCGGAGCGCTGCCGCGCCGGCTGCACGAGCGCATGCGGGCGGCTCGAGGGCATCGCAACCGGCCGGATTGGCTGACCGAGGACGTGGCCGATCCGCGCTGGGCCTGGAAGCGGCAGTCGGGACCGCGCTGGTGGGCGAGCCTGGCCCACCAGCTGACCAGCGACTCCGTGGGAGCCGCCGACCAGAACCGCCGCGAGGCCGCCATGCACGGCCTGGCCTTCCGCCACCCGCTTCGCAATCCGGAGCTGATCGACCTCGTCCTGGGGCTGCCTCCGGAGCTGGCGTTCCACCCGCGGCTCGACCGCCCGCTCCTGCGCGCCGCGATGGAGGGCCAGCTGCCCGACCAGACCCTGCGCGACACGAGCAAGCCGTTCTTCAACGCCCTCGCCGAGGACGCGCTGACGGGCCCCGACCTCGCTCCGCTCCATGAACTGTTGGACGACCCGCACGCCGAGCTGGCCGCCCGGGTCCGGACGGGTGCCCTGGCCGCCCTGCTGGACCGGGCCGCGACCGCCGCCGCGCCCCCCGGCTGGGAGCTTGACGTGTGGCGCCTGGCCACCCTCGAGATCTGGCTGGAGCACCAGGCCGACCCGTCGGCGCTCGATCCGCTTCTAAGCGAGCTGGACGCGGCTCCGCATGTGACCTTTCGCACAATTGACCGATCCGGCTCAAAAAGGGTTTGAAGTGGGTATATTTCGGCGATCTGTAGGCAGGGGTTACGGACAACAGGGGGCAAGCAGTGACGTACGAGACACCGGAAGTACAGGACTACGGAAGCCTGACGGAGCTGACAGCCGGCCAGAAGGACGGCGCCAAGACCGACCGGGCATTCCCGGTGGACACCCCAAGGGACGATCTGACCTTCTCCGGCTAGAAGGAACAGTCGCAGCACCCGCTCAGCAGCCCGCACCACAACACACAAGGAAGTGTCATGAGTTACGAACCGCCGCAGGTGCTCGACTTCGGCCGCTTGGTGGACCTGACCGCCGGTCAGCAGAACGGCAACTTCACGGATCGGGCCTTCCCGACCGACACGCCCAAGAAGGACCTGACCTTCTCCGGGTAGCGATGTCCGGGTGCGCCCGGTGAGTCGTACCGCCGGTTCCGAGGACTCGTTCGACGCGGCGCTCGAGCCGCTCATCCTGCTCGCGGGCTGCTCCGCCCGGCGCTCTGCCCTGACCGAGCGCATCCGTGCCGCGCTGTCGGAAGCGGACTTCACGGCCCTGGCGGAGAGCCTCGCGCGGCGCAGGCTGCTGCCGCTGATCGTCACGCGGGCGCTCGAGGCCGCGGGCGAGTCCTGCCCACCGACCTTCCGCGCCGCCGTGGTGGCCGCGCGCCGCGAGGCCCGGGCGCGCGGGCTCGCCCTGGAGCTGGAGACCCGCCGGCTGGCGTCGCGCCTGGATGACCATGGCATCCCCGCCCTGCCCCTCAAGGGGCCGCTGCTGGCCGCCGAGGCGCACGGCGACCTCGGGCTGAGGGACACCGGCGACGTCGACCTGCTGGTGTCGCGCGAGCGCCTGGCGGAGGCTGCGCGGCTGATATCCGGCGACGCCTTCGACGAGCCCAGCGACCCCCTGCGCGAGAACGGGCTGCCGGACCTCCACCTGGCGCTGCGCCGCCCCGACCGGCCGGCGGTGGAGCTGCACTGGCGCGTGCACTGGTACGAGGAGGCCTTCTCGGAGGACATGCTGGCCCGCGCGGAGCCCGGCCCCGACGGGCTGCTGCGCGCCCAGCCCGACGATCTGGCCGCCTCCCTCCTCCTCTATTACGCCCGCGACGGCTTCTACGGCGTGCGCATGGCGGCCGACCTGGCCGCGTGGTGGGACCGCCGCGGTGGCGCGCTGCCGCCGCGCTTCCTCGAGGGCCACGCCCGCCACTACCCGGAGCTCGGACCCGCCCTGACCGCTTCGACGGTCGTGCTCGAGCGCCTGACCGGAACCCCGGCGCGAGAGTGGCTCGGGGACGCCGCGGTGCGCGACCACCGCGGCGTGGCCCTGGCCGAGCGGCTGGCCGACTGGGACCAGGCCGGCGACCGCGACCAGCTGGCGGCCAACATCTCGCTGGTCGACGGCCTGCTGGGGCCGCGCGGCTCGGGCCGCGCGTTCGTGCGCAGGGAGCTGTCGCCCCGCACGGGATCCACCTCGCAGCACGCCGCCAAGGTGCTGGCTCGCTACGCGATCGCGCTGTGGCGCGTCCGCGGCGGGCGCTGCTGGTCGCCGCTGCCCAGCGCGGTGACCCGCACCGCGGCCACGTAGGGCTACTCGAGCCCCAGGCGGTCCAGCAGCGCGTCGTCTCGCCGCCAGCCCTTGCGCACGCGGACCGACAGGTCAAGGTGCACGCGGCGGGACGTCATCGCCTCGATCTCCTTCCGAGCCGCCGTGCCGATCGCCCGGACCATGCTGCCCCCGGCGCCGATCAGGATCCCCTTCTGCGACTCGGTCTCCGCCCAGGCCAGCGCGGTGATCTCCAGGAGCCCGTCCGGTCGCTCCTCGATCTCCTCCACCTCGACCTCCACCGCGTGCGGCAGCTCGTCGCGGGTGCGATTCAGCACCTGCTCGCGGATCAGCTCCGCCAGGCGCACGCGCTCGGGCAGGTCGGTGTGATCGTCGCGCGGGTAGAGAAACGGGCCCTCGGGCAGCAGGTCGACCAGCGCCGAGCGCAGCTCGGCCATCCCCACGCCCGTGTGCGCGCTTACCGGGAATACCTCCCCGTCCAGGCCGAGGTCCGCCGCGGCCTGGAGCGCGTCCAGCGTCTGCGCGCGGCTCAGCAGGTCGATCTTGTTCACGGCCACGACGGGCTGCACGCCCGCCGCGGCGATCGCCGCCGCGATGAAGCGGTCGCCGGGGCCCATCTTCTGCTGCCCGTTGAGCAGGAACAGCGCGGCGTCCGAGTCGGCCAGCTCGCGCTCCATCCGCCGCTGCATCCGCTCGGTCAGCGGGTCGCGCGGGCGCTGCACCCCCGGCAGGTCCACCACCACGAGCTGCCAGTCGTCGCCGGTCGCCACGCCACGAATGGCGCGGCGCGTGGTCTGCGGCCGGTTGGAAACGATCGCCACCTTCTCGCCCACCAGCCGGTTGAGCAGCGTGGACTTGCCCACGTTGGGCCTGCCGGCCAGCGCCACGAAGCCGCTGCGCGTCATCGCAGCGAGTCCATCACGCGGTCCTGGAGGGCCAGCATCTGCCCCTCGTCGGCCTCGTGGTCGTGGCCGCACAGGTGCAGCACCCCGTGCACCGCGGCCTCCACGACGTCCTCGGCGCGCGCGGGGCAGACCACCACGTCGCCAAGCTCGCGCGGCTGGACGGCC
>JAXDIC010000139.1:0-5532 GCA_034664185.1 Thermoleophilaceae bacterium | reverse complement strand
CTCGTAGCGCGCAGCGCGTGCCACTACGGCCAGGCGGAGGGCCACGCGTGGACGGCACGGCTGCGGCACGTCTTCTGTCTTGGCACGCCGCATCTGGGAGCGCCGCTCGAGCGCGCCGCCAACGCCTTCGGCTGGACGCTGGGACGGCTGCCGGAGACGCGGCCGTTCGCGGACATGGTCAACGCGCGCAGCGCCGGCATCAAGGACCTGCGCTATGGCAACTGCGTCGAGGAGGACTGGTGCGACTGCCAGCCGGACGAGTTCCTGCGCGACCGCTGCCGGGAGGTGCCCTTCCTGCCCACCGCCAGCTACTACTTCATCGGCGCGACGCTCGCGCGGGATCCCGACAGCCGCCTGGGCTCGCTGGTCGGCGACCTGCTCGTCCAATTCCCGAGCGCGTCAGGCAACGGTCCCAAGCGACGCATCCCGTTCGAGATCGACCACGGCCGCCACGTCTCCCCACTCCACCACTTCCAGCTCCTGAACCACCCCGCCGTCTACGACCAGATCCGCGACTGGCTCGAGCGCGATGCGGTGAGGGCCGACGTGGCCTGAACTGCGCCGGCCCGCGCGGTCAGTGGGTAACTTGCGGCTGCGTGGGGTGGGTGCCGTGGGCCGAGCGGGCAGCGACACAGCGACAGCTGGTGCTAGGTCCTGCGCCCGAGTTCTGCCTCGGCGTCGAGAGGTCGGAGGGGCGCCTGCCCGTCTGGCCAAGCCGGCCGTAGGTCCGCCGTGCCCTGACGGTGCAGCGCATAGATCCCGCGCGTCCAGCCGAGGATCCCCGACTCGGCCAGGGCGGTGCGCAGCGGCGCCAGCAGCGGGTGGTCGCGCTGCGGCTGGGGATACGGGAACTGCCGCGGTGCGACGAGTGGGGCCACGAGCGCGGCCAGCGTCAGATCCGCAACGCTGAAGCGGTCTCCCACCAGGTAGCCGCTGGGCTGGAGGGCGTCGCGGAAGAGCACGCCCGTGGCACGGAGCTTCTCGTGGGCGTGCCGCACGCTGGCGGCGTCGATGCCGAAGTCGGCGATCAGGCGACGCCTGACCAGCGGGAACATCGCCCGCGCGGCCAGCCGCCGCGGCCGCGACATGTCGGGCACGAATGTGTCCAGGAGCAGGCCGGCGTCCCCCAGCATGCTGTGGAGTACGAGCAGGCGCGCGTATGGGCCGAGCTCCTCGTCGAAGAAGTCCTCGAGCTCCAGCGCGCGCCGGCGCTCGGCCGTGTCGTGGGGATACAGCGGCGGGTCGGGATGGCGGCGCTCCAGCGCCTCGATGATCCGCGTCGAATCGCCGATCGCCTCACCATCCAGGACGAGTACCGGGAACGTCCTTCCCCCGGTCAGCTTCCGCGCGATCGGCCTGTGACGCCCGGCGTCGACCGCGCGGCGCACGTGCGGGACGCCCTTGAAGTCGAGCGCCCAGCGCGCCTTCTCGTTGTAGTTCGAGACCTTCAGGTGCCAGAGCACCGGCAGGCCGTCCCGGTTCGCGCCATCCGTCCTCATGCGGCTCCCTTGGAAGATTGCTTCAATAGTACCTTATATAAGCCTATGCTAAACTCTGCCCTGCAGATGGAGGTCTTCGAGGCGATCGCACAGCCCAAGCGCCGCGAGATCCTGCGGCTGCTCGCCGCCGGCGAGCGCAGCGCAGGTGAGATCGGCTCGCGCTTCGCGGTCACCCAGCCCGCCACCTCGCAGCACCTCAAGGTGCTCAGGGAGGCGGGCCTGATCAGCGAGCGCCGCGACGGCACGCGACGCCTGTACAGCCTGCGATCCGAGGGCCTCGCGGACCTGAACACCTTCCTCGCGCAGGTGCTGCCCGCCGGCCTGCAGCGCCTCAAGCAGGCCGCAGAAGCGGAGGAGCGGAGGGCCGATGCCCGTAACGCCTCGCGAAACTAGCGTCGTCGAACACGAGGTCAGGGTCGCCGCGCGCCCGGAGACGGTGTTCGCCTACTTCACCGACCCGAGCAAGATGATCGAGTGGATGGGGGCGCAGGCCACGCTGGACCCGCGCCCCGGCGGGGTCTGCAGGATCGTCTTCCAACCGCCCCAGGAGAGGGTCGATTCGGTCAGCGCCGGCTTCGGCGTCTCAGAGCCACCGGCCGGAGGCGCGCCGGCGAACGTCGGGGTGATGATGGGAGAGTTCGTGGAGGTCGACCCCCCTCGCCACATCGCCTTCACCTGGGGCTGGGAGCAGGAGCTGCTGGCGACGCCTCCGCAGTCGACCGCCGTGGACGTCTCGCTCACTCCCGACGGCGACGAGACGGTCGTGCGCCTGGCGCACCGGCGAATTCCCGCCGCCGCGGTGGCCTTCCATCGGGCCGGGTGGGGCCACTACCTCCCGCGGCTGGCGACCGCCGCCGCGGGCGGGGATCCGGGACCTGACCCGTGGCAACGGACCGTTACGCCGCTGGCGGGCTAGCCGGACTGCTCGGACTCGACCGCCTGTACAACTCGCGGGCCAAGATCTTGGACAGGCGTCACTAGCGAGAACCGCCTCCGCAGGAGATCCTTACGTCGAGCCGGCCGTCCACGGGCAGATTGACGCGCCGCAACGTGCCGGGACCCGCCGCCACAGAAGGAGACCGATCAGGCATGGCAACGGAGCCGAAGCCCGCCAGAGGCGCGGTCGCCCACGAGGTGACGACCGCCGCCGACGCGATCGAGTTCGCGAAAACCCACGGTGCGGAGATGGTCGACTTGAAATTCACCGACCTGCCCGGCACGTGGCAGCACATGCAGTTGCCGCTCGACGCCCTCGACCCCGACGACTTCGACGCCGGCCTCGGCTTCGACGGCTCGTCGATCCGCGGCTTCCAGCAGATCAACGAGTCGGACATGCTCCTCAAGCCGGACCCCCAGACGGCGATCATGGACCCGTACTACACGATCCCGACCGTCTCGCTCATCTGCGAGATCGGCGATCCGATAACGGGCGACCCGTACCCGCGCGACCCCCGCCACATCGCCCAGAAGGCTGAGCGCCACCTGATGGACAGCGGCATCGCGGACACCTGCTTCTTCGGGCCCGAGGCCGAGTTCTTCGTGTTCGAGCACCTCGCTTACGAGCAGCGAGAGCACCGGGCCTTCTACGAGATCGACTCGGTGGAGGGGTTCTGGAACACGGGCAAGGCGATCGACGGGCAGCCCAACCTGGCACACAAGCTGCGCCAGAAGGAGGGCTACTTCCCAGTCCCGCCGGCCGACTCGCTCGCGGATCTGCGGGCGGAGATGGTGATGACCATGCGCTCGCTCGGGATCGCCTGCGAGTTCCACCATCACGAGGTGTCCTCGGGCGGGCAGGGCGAGATCGACATGCGCTTCCAGCCGCTCCTGCGAATGGCCGACCAGATGATGCTCTACAAGTACGTCGTCAAGAACACGGCCGCGCGCCACGGCAAGGTCGCGACCTTCATGCCCAAGCCGATCTTCGAGGAGAACGGATCGGGCATGCACGTCCACCAGTCGCTGTGGCTGGACGGCGAGACGCTGATGTTCGACGCGGACTCGTACGCCGGCCTCAGCCCGCTCGCGCGTCACTACATCGCCGGCCTGCTCACGCACGCGTCCGCCCTCCTGGCGTTCTGTGCGCCCACGACGAACTCGTACCGCCGGCTGGTGCCCGGCTTCGAGGCACCGGTCAATCTCGTCTATTCGGCGCGGAACCGCTCGGCCTGCATTCGCATCCCGGTCTACTCGGCCGAGCCGAAGGCGAAGCGGGTCGAGTTCCGGTCGCCGGACCCCACCGCCAATCCCTACCTCGCGTTTACGGCGCTGATGATGGCGGGCCTGGACGGAATCGCGCGCGGCCTCGAGCCGGGCGATCCACTCGACGAGGACATCTACGAGCTCCCCGCTGAGACGCTGGCGAAGATCGCGAGCGTGCCGGGCTCGCTCGACGCGAGCCTGGACGCCCTGGAGGCGGACCACGACTTCCTCCTCAAGGGCGACGTCTTCACCCCCGATGTGATCGAGACCTACATCGGGTACAAGCGCGAGGCCGAGATCGACGCGATCCGGATGCGGCCTCACCCCTGGGAGTTCGCGCTCTACCACGACGCCTGACCCAGTCGCCACTCTGAGCGCACGGCTCGACCGCCGGGCCAAAACCCACGTGAGGAATTTGGACCGCTGGCCAGCGACATCTGGCCGCGGTTGGTCAACCATCTCCAACCATGCGCGCCGCTTCCGGAGGATTCGGCGGGCGCACGGGAGGTGCGCCAAATAGCGACGTCGAGGGCAGCGACGGCGTCGCTCAGCGCCGGCTGCACCTCGAGATGATCGCCTCGGTGATGGACGGCGGCGGCCTTGGGCGACTCTGCGAGCTGGCGAGCCGCGAGACCGACATGCCCGTGGCGATCGTCGTTCCGCGGCTCGGCGATGCGGTTGCGCCTGCGTCCTCGGTATCGACGAGCGACCGGGAGCGGCTGCGCGGGTACGTCGAAGGCCGCGTCGCGAACCGGCCCACGGAGCTGCCCGACCTGGTCGCCGCGGAGGCCGCCGTGAGCACGGGAGACGAGATCGTGGGTGCTGTGCTCGCCATCGCGGAGTCCGATGTGGCGCCCGCTTCCCACGTTGCCGGCGTGCTCGGGGTCACCGCCCTGGCGACGCTGACCGAGCTTGCCGCGGCGACGGCGCGGGAGGGCGCGGACGATGCGCTCCGGAGCTCGCTGATCGAGCTCATCCGCGGGCAGGCCGACCTACCGGACGAGGAGATCGTGCGCCGCGCACGCCGGCTGGGGACAGACCTGAGCGGAGGTGCTGTCGCGCTCTGCGCCGAGCTCAAGGGCGAACGCCCCCGTTTTGTCATGAGCATCGTCCGGGAGGATCAGCCGCAGGCGCTCGCCGAGCACCTCGATAATCGGATCTACGCACTCCTGCCGGCCACGAAAAGGGGGCCCGCCGCGCGTGAGCCCCTCGAAGGCGCGCAGCGCCTCGTCAAGGCGCTGGCACCGCACGCGACGGTCGGGTTCTCGTCCTTCTGCTCCCAACCCAGGCTCTTCCACCGCGCGATAGCCGAGGCCGAGCTCGTGGTGGACGTGCTGGAGCACGAGACCGTGGGCGAGGGCGACGACATCCGCTCGTCCACCTTCCGCCTGCTGATCAACACGATGGCGTCGCGGCCCGAGGAGATCGCGCAGTTCTACGAGGACACCGTGGCGCCGCTCGTCCTCTACGACCGCGACTACCACACGGACCTGGTCGGCACGGTCGAGTCGTACCTTCGCCACAACTGCAACATGAACACAACCGCGGCGGCGATAAGCGCGCACCGCCACACGGTCGCCTACCGGCTCGAGCGCGTCCGCGAGTTGACGGGGCTCGATCCGGGCGTCTCTGAGGATCGCGAGCGCCTTGGGCTCGGGCTCAAGGCCTTCCGCATCCTCGCTCCCCAGCTCCGCCGCTGAGCAGGGGCGCGCGGGTCAGGGAGCTCCCCCGGCGCCGGCGGGGATCCGCCGGCACTGCGGCGTCAGCGCGCGCCCGAGCGGGGTGTCACGCCCGGCGCCAGCGCACAGGTGCTCGGCCTGGCGCCCGCAGG
>JAXDIC010000218.1:0-8000 GCA_034664185.1 Thermoleophilaceae bacterium | reverse complement strand
CGCCCGTCACGCACCATCTCCGCGACGATCGTGTGGTCGCGCGTGAGCTGCTCCAGGCGTCCGTCGCGCAGCCGGTAGAGGCGCGAGTCGCCGACGTGGGCCACGTGCACGAGGCCGTCGATCACCGCGGCGGCGCTCAGCGTGGTGCCCATGCCCGCGTAGGCCAGCACCGTCTCGCCCGCGGTGTGGACCTTCTGGTTGGCGGTCCGGACCGACTCGGCCAGGCCACCCGGGGACGCAAGGGTGGCCACCTCCGAGCTCTCGATCGCCTGGATGGCCAGCCGCGACGCGACGTGGCCGGCTCGCGGTCCGCCCATGCCGTCCGCTACGGCGAAGATCGGCGGGTCGGCCAGATAGGCGTCCTCGTTGCGAGCGCGCCGCAGGCCGCGGTCGGTGACGGCGGCGTGCTCGACGACGACGGCTGGTGCCCGGACCTCGGTGTCGGGCTGCCCGAGGGGTATCTGGTACTCCATGGTGGTCATCTCGAGCACCACGTTAGGGCGCGCAGATGAAGGGACCATGAGGGCCATCCAGACCGTGAAAGGGGGGGCCCGGCCGGCGTGCCCGCGCCGGCCGGGCCTACCTCAGACCCTCCCGGCGGCCTGCCGCTGCCTCCGGGCCAGCGCGTCGATGATCACCGCGACGATCAGGACGCCGCCGGTCACCATGAACTTGACCGACGAGTCGAGCGCCAGCAGGTCCATCCCGTTGGAGATCGACCCGATGACCAGCGCACCGAGCAACGCGGTCCACACCGACCCCCGTCCACCGAACAGGCTCGTGCCCGCGATGACGGGACCGGCGATGGCCAGGAGCAGCAGGTCGCTGCCGCCCGAGTTCTGGTTGACCGCCAGGAGCCGCGACGCGGCGAGGATGCCGCCGATCGCGGCCATGGAGCCCGCGATCGCGAACACCGCGATGCGAACCGAGTTGATCCGGATGCCGGCGCGACGCGCGGCCTCCGCGTTGCCGCCCACGGCGAACACGTGCCGCCCGAAGCGCGTCCGCGTGGCGACGTACTCCATGCCGGCGACGAACGCCAGCAGGATCAGCACGGCCAGGGGAAGCCCGCGATCCTGGGTCACGACGGCCACGGCAGCGATGGTCGCCACGGCGACCAGCACGATCCGCACGATCGGCCCCCTCAGCTGCTGATCGGCCAGTCCCGTGGACACGCGCTTGCGCCACGACCACAGCGTGCCGCCCGCGTACACCGCGATCACCCCGACCCCGATTATCCAGCTGACCGTGTCGGAGTAGAAGATGTTCGCCAGACCGGTGATCTTCGCGTCGGTGATGTTCACGGTGCCGGTGGTGCCAAGCACCTTGAGGAGGGCTCCCTGCCAGGTCAAGAGACCCGCCAGCGTGACCACGAACGACGGAATCCCGAACTGCGTGAACAGGAAGCCCTGCACCGCCCCGATCACCAGCCCGACGACCACCCCCGCGGCGATCGCCGTATACGGACTCCAGCCGTGCTTGACGTTGAGCACCGCCATGACGGCCGCGGCCAGGCCGCTCACGGCGCCCACGGACAGGTCGATCTCACCGAGGAGGAGCACGTAGACCACGCCCACCGAGATCAGGCCGACGGCCGTAATCTGGAGGAACAGGTTGGTGAGGTTCTGCGCGGTGAGGAAGTGGCTGTTCTCGAACTGGAAGACGGCCCAGATCACGCCGAGCACGACGAACACGCGCAACGACGCGAGGTCGCCCTGCACGAAGCGCCGCACCACGTCCATCTGCGGTGTGTCGACCTTCTCGGGCAGCGGAGCCGCCGCCTGCCCAGGTGCGGAGCTCATTGCACACCTCCAGTCGGGTTGCCGTTCTTCGCCGCCCGGTCGGTCGCACCCGTGATGGCGGCCACGACGTCGTCGGTCTTCGCTGACTCGGTGGTGAACGTCGCCGCCCGCCGCCCCAGCCGCAGAACGAAGATGCGGTCGGTCACCTGGAACATGTCGTTCAGGTTGTGGCTGATCACCACCACGCCCAGGCCGCGCTCGCGAAGCCGCGTGATGAGCGCCAGCACCTGGGCCGTCTGCGCCACGCCCAGCGCGGCGGTCGGCTCGTCGAGCAGCACCACCTTCGGCTCGCCCATCAGCGAGCGCGCCACTGCCACCTGCTGGCGTTGGCCGCCCGACAGCGTGCCCACCTCGGTCCTGAGGCTGGGGATGGTGACGGCCAGGTTGGAGAGCAGCTCCTCCGAGTTGTGCTCCATGCCCGTCTCGTCGAGCTGGCGTGTGAGGGAACCCGGACCGGCGGCGATCTTCTCACGCCCCAGGAACAGGTTGGAGACCACGTCGAGGTTGTCGCACAGCGCCAGGTCCTGATAGACGGTGGCGATTCCCAGGGCCGTCGCGGCGTTGGGTCCGTTGATCGAGACCGGCTGCCCCTCGAAGAAGAACTCGCCGTCGTCCGGCGAGTAGATCCCGGCGATGGTCTTGACGAGCGTTGACTTGCCCGCGCCGTTGTCGCCCACCAGCCCGACCACCTCACCGGCGGCCACCTCGAAGTCGACCCCGTCGAGCGCCTGCACGGCTCCGAACCTCTTGCTCACCCCCCGGAGTGCGAGGAGCGGCGTGTTGGAGTTCATGTCGTAAGCGTCCTTTCGCTGGTTACGGCGAATGGGACGGGCCGCGACTGTCGCGGCCCGTCCCGGAGCCGTGCTACTGGATTCCGGCCTTCCGGCACGCCGCCGCGTAGGCGCTCGTGCAGATCTCGGACACCTTCCAGAAGTTGTCCTTGATGACCGTGTCCTTGATGTTGGCCACCGTGGCCACGACCGGAGTCAGGATCGCCGACGGCACGCTCTTCTTGCCGTTGTTCGTCTGCTGGTTGAGCAGGCTGGCCGGCGGCTTCTTGCCCTGAGCCGCCGCCCCGGCGATCTCCGCCGCGACCTGGGCCTCCTTGGTGACGGCCTTGTAGACCGTCATGTACTGCGTTCCGGCAAGGATGCGCTGCACGCCCGCGAGGGACGCGTCCTGGCCGGTGGTCGGACGCGTCTTGGGATCGATGCCCGCGCCCTTCATCGCCGCGATGCCGCCCTGGGCCATGTCGTCGTTCGCGCCGTAGAGGGCCGCGAAGCCACCGTTGCCCAGCGCCGTGATGGCCTGTTGCGCCTCGTTCTGCGCCTTGGCGCCCAGCCAGCCGGGCGTGTCGTACTGCTTGGCGATCTTCACGCCGTCGGCTTTGAACTGGGTTGTGGCGCCCTGCTTGAACAGCTTGGCGTTGTTGTCCGCCGGGTCGCCGTTGATCATGATGATCGGACCGCTGGGCTTGCCCATGGACTTGAGCTTGGCGTCCAGCGTCGACGCCTGGAGCTTGCCGACCCGCGCGTTGTCGAACGACACGTAGTAGTCGATGCTCGAGTTGGTGATCAGGCGGTCGTAGCTGATGACCGGAACGTTGCGGGCCTTGGCCTTGGCCACGATCGCGCCGGCCGATCCGGCATCGACGGGGTCGAGCACGAGCACCTTGGCACCCTGGGTGAGCGCCGCGTCCGCCTGGCTCTGCTGCTTGGTGGCGTCCTGCGTCGCGTTGCTGTACAGGACCTTGCAGTTACCGCAGACCTGCTTCAGCTTGGCCTCGAAGTCGGGCCTGTCGTGCGTCTCGTAGCGAGCCGTCTGGTTCTCCGGCAACAGCAGCGCGACCGTGGGGCCGCTTCCTCCGCCGCCGCCGCCGCAGCCGACCGCTGCCAGGGCGAGCGCGGCGATCGCGGCGCCCGCGATGCCGGCCCGTCTCCGTGGGCTGTGCAACATCACTACCGACCTCCCCCTTGTGTGTTTGTGTACCGGTTGTGGCCGATCTCTCCAGCCCCACCGTCCACGTCACAGGGAAGGGTCCCACAGAAGGCCGTGTGGAGGCCGTCGTCTTCGACCTGGATGGGCTGCTGCTGGAGTCCGAGCAGGAGTGGAGCGCCGCCAAGCGGCAGCTGACGAGCGAGCGCGGCGGGACGTGGAGCGAGGCCGCCGAGACGGAGATGCTGGGAATGAGCTCGACCGAGTGGAGCCGCTACATGCGCGACGAGCTGGGACTGCCGCTCGATCCGGAGGAGATCTCCGCGGAGGTGGTGCGGACGCTGGAACGGCGCTACCGCCGGCAGCTGCCGCTCCTGCCCGGCGCCGACGAGGCGGCTCGGCGGATCGGCGCCCGCTGGCCGCTCGGGCTCGCGTCCTCGTCCAATCGCGAGATCATCGACCTCGTGCTGGAGCTGACCGGATGGACCGACCTCTTCGGCGTCACGGTGTCGTCCGAGCAGGTGGAGCGGGGCAAGCCCGCGCCGGACGTCTACCTCGAGGCGGTCCGCCGCTTGGGCCCGGCGCCCGAACGCTGCGTGGCGATCGAGGACTCGGGCGCGGGCATCGGCTCCGCGCGCGCCGCCGGCCTGGCGGTCGTGGCGATCCCGAACCGCCACTATCCGCCGGAGCCCGAGGTGCTTGAGCAGGCCGATGTCGTGCTCGGGTCGCTGGCCGAGCTGGACGAGCAAACGGTCGCCCGTGCGGCGGCGACCCGATCGAGGAGGGGAGCATGAGCGAGCTGAACGGAAGGGTGGCGCTGGTGACCGGCGCCAGCGGGGGCATCGGCGCGGCGGTGGCGCGCAGCCTGCACGAAGCGGGGGCGTCGGTGGGGATGCTCTCGCGCCGCGGCGAAGACCTTGGACTGGAGCGCGCGCTGGGCGTCGAGTGCGACGTGCGCGACCGTGCCGCGGTGGAGCGCGCGACGGAGGCCGTGGTGGAGCGCTTCGGCGGCCTTCACATCGCCGTGGCCAACGCCGGACTGGGCGCGTACGGGCCGTTTCTCGAGCTCGACCCCGAGCAGCTCGAGGCGATGATCGACGTGAACCTGAAGGGCACGCTGTACACGGCGGCCGCCGTGCTGCCGCACCTCATACGGTCGGGCGAGGGCGACTTCGTGTCGCTGGCCAGCGTCGCCGGCGTGCGGGCGTTCCCGGGCGAGGCGGTCTACAACGCGTCGAAGTTCGGGCAGGTGGGCTTCACGCGGTCGCTGGACCACGAGCTGCGCGAGCACGGCGTGCGAGCCACGTCGATCGCCCCGGGCGGCGTGCACACCGGGTTCGCGATCGGAGCGGGCCGGGAGGAGGGCGACCCTGAGCTGGAGACGATGCTGACGCCGGAGCAGGTGGCCGACGTGGTGCTGTTCGCCGTCACCAGGCCGCGAAGCATGCGGATCCTCACGACCACCTTCCGGCCGATGAGCGAGGGGTCCTGGGGTTGAGCGCCGATCCCGCGCGCGTCGGGATCGTCGGGTTCGGCCTGGCCGGCCGGGTCTTCCACGCGCCGCTGGTCGAAGCCGTGGACGGCCTGGAGCTGGCGGCCATAGTCACGTCGGATCACGAGCGCCAGGAGCGTGCGCGCGCAGCGCACCCGGGCGCCAGGGTGGTGGCCAGCGTCGACGAGCTGTGGGCGGACGTCGACCTAGTGGTGGCGGCGACGCCCAACCGGACGCACGTCCCGCTCGCGCTGGCCGCGATCGAGCGCGGCCTGGCGGTGGTTGTCGACAAGCCGCTGGCGCCCAGCGTGGCCGACGCCGAGCGACTGCTGGCCGCCGGCGGCCGGCTGACCGTGTTCCAGAACCGGCGCTTCGACGGGGACTTCCTCACCGTCGCCCGGCTCGTGAGCGAGGGCGACCTCGGCCGGGTGACGCGGTTCGAGTCGCGCTTCGAGCGCTTCCGGCCCGAGGTGTCCGGGGACACGTGGCGGGAGCAGCCCGACGCCGAGGAGGGTGGCGGGCTGCTGCTGGACCTGGGCGCGCACCTGGTGGACCAGGCTTGTCAGCTGTTCGGGCCGCCCGTGGAGGTCTACGGGGAGGTCGACACGCGGCGCCCGGACGCACGCGTGGAGGACGACGTGTTCGTCGCGCTCGAGCACCGCGGCGGGGAGCGGTCGCATCTGTGGATGAGCTCCACGGCGCCGCTGAACGGCCCGCGCTTCCGCGTGAGCGGGCTGCGCGCGGGCTTCGAAACCTTCGGCCTGGACCCCCAGGAGGCGCAGCTGGCGGATGGTCTCCGGCCGGGCGACCCGGACTACGGGCGCGCTTCGCCGGGGCGCCTGGTCGACGCCGGCGGCGCGCGCGAGCTGCCGCTCGAGCCCGGGGCGTACGAGCGCTTCTACGAGGGGGTCGCGCGCTGGCTGGGGGACGACGCTCCGGCGCCCGTCGATCCGGCCGACAGCCTGGCCGGCCTGCGCGTGCTGGAGGCCGTGCGCCGCCGCGCCGCGGCGGCCAGCTAGCGGACCTTGAAGACCGCGGAGTTCGTCGAGCGTGCGATGAACTCGCGCTGACCGGCGCTGTCGGTCCCCCTGACGATCGCCAGGTAGCGACCCTTGGACAGGTGGACCTTGCGGCTGAACGTCCAGCTGGTCTTCTGCTGGCCGTTCACCGTCTTGCTCACGCGCGCGGAGAGGAAATGGGCCGTGAGGCAGGCGGTCGCGTGCCCCAGGCGGCCGTGGCTGTTGAGGAAGCGGCAGCGGCCGTGAGACGAGAGCGCAACGCTGACCTGCACCCGCGTCACGTGGCCGTGCACCGGCTTGCCGCTGGCGCAGTCGACCTCGATCGCGCGGCCGGACAGCGAGATGCGCTTGCGCGTGGCCTTCAGATGGTGGCTGCTGATGCTGGAGCGCGGGACCTTGGTCACGCCGAGACAGGGATTGGCCGCTCCGCCGTTCCCGCCGTTCCCGCCGTTCCCTCCGTTGCCGCCGTTGCCGCCGTTCCCTCCGGCCTTCGTGACGACCACGTCCGCGGGCTGGCCGACGTTGCCGGGGTTCGCGTCGTCGGACACGCTGGTGGCTGTGCCGTCGCCGGGGAGCCCGTCGTCGACCGCCTGGATCGTCAGGTCCGTCGCGCCCGCCGGCAGCGCGATGTCCTTCGCCACCGTCTGGCCGCCGGCCACCGGGGCGCCGATGTCCGGCCCGGGCGCGCCGTCGACCAGCAGCCGGTAGCTCTTGGCGGTGCCGCAGAGCCCGTCGTCGCCCGGCGACTTGAACGTGAGGTGGTACCTGTTGGCGCCGAGCGGGGTGAGCGACACGTCGGAGGGCGCTCCGGGCGCGGTCCCGTCCGCGTTGTAGTTGCCCGTGTTCTGAGGGTCGTGCCGGAAGGTGGGCCATTCGGACTGGCACGCCGGGGCGCTGGAGGTCCACTCGAACAGGTAGCCCTCGCGCGTGATGTCGGCGATGCGGCCGTCGGCGCTCAGGGCCGCGGGCGCGAACAGCCAGCCGCCCGTCTCCTTCGGGAACCCGGGCGTGTCCTGCCCCGTGGCCCCGTCGTAGGCGTGCAGCAGCCCAAGCCCCGTCCCGGCCAGCACCTGGTTCGCGCTGCTCGACGGATCGACCTTGGCCACCTCCGAGCTGGACAGGAACTGGTAGTCGTCGGTGATGGTCGGGAAGGCGGGCTCGGTGGCACCCGTGCCGGCGTTCCACGCGCCCATCAGGTGGTTGTAGGGGACGTTCTGGCCCGACAGCAGGAGGTCGACCGCGGCGGATGCGGAGACCTCGTACTTCACGACGTCCGGGTTGGGGCTGGCCGGCAGGAGCTTGCCGATCGCGGGTCCCTCGAACAGGTTGAGCGCGGGGGATTTGTCGGTCGCGTTGGAGGCCGGCCCGTAGGCCTCCTGGTGCATCGTCTGGGCTGTGGTGCCGTTCGTGTTGGAGGTGGTGAGTGGGCCGCTCGTCGCGGAGGTCACGACCTTCGGCCCGTTTACATCGAGCACGGCCGGATCGTTCCCCGGCCCGACCAACGGCAGAACGTCCTCGATGAGGCCGCTGATCTTTATCGGCCAGCCGGTGAAGAACGTGCCGGTCTTGCCGTTCACGGCATAGACGCGCGTGGACGCGCCCTGGCTGCCGAGCAGCCCCGCGAAGCTGACGTCGGCCGAGTTGGTGGCGCCATACGTCTCGTTGGTGGCCGCGATCACGTCGTCCGTCCCGTCGCCGTTTAAGTCGACGATCGCCGGCTCGTTGATCGACTCCGCCAGCACCGGCGACTCG
>JAXDIC010000103.1:0-8613 GCA_034664185.1 Thermoleophilaceae bacterium | reverse complement strand
CCAACTTCCTCTACGGGATCCCGCAGTGGGCCGTGAGCGTGGCGCTGGACGACGCTGAGGGTGGGCTGGTGGGCGTCGTCTTCGATCCGGTGGCAGACGAGCTGTTCGGCGCCGAGCGTGGCGGCGGAGCCAAGCTCAACGGGAAGCGGATCCGCGTTCGGGAGGGCGCCGAGCTGTCGCGGGCGCTGGTCGGGACGGGCTTCGGCTACGACCCGGCCGTGCGCGCGGAGCAGGCGAAGGTCGTCGAGCACGTGCTGCCGCGGATCCGCGACATCCGCCGCGCCGGCGCGGCGGCGCTGGATCTGGCCTGGGTGGCCGCGGGCCGCCTGGACGGGTTCTTCGAGCGCGGCCTGAAGCCATGGGACCGGGCGGCGGGAGAGCTGCTGGTGACCGAGGCCGGCGGCGCGGTAGCCGACATGACCGGCGAGCCCCGGGGCCTGGTGGCCGGCTCTCCGGAGCTGGTCGCCGAGCTGGCGGGGCTCCTGGACTCGGTGGGCGGCTGAACGCCGCGCAGCAGGGGCCGAAGCCCGCTACTTGACCGTGAGCGTGCCCTTCATGCCGCCCGCCTCGTGACCGGGCACCTGGCAGTAGTACTCGTACGAGCCGGGCTTGAGGGTGACCGTGAAGGTGGAGGTGCCGCCGGGCCCGACGATCGGGCCGGCTCCCTTGACCGCGCCCTTGAGCGCGATGTTGTGCTGGATGGGGGCCTTGTCGGGCATCACGAACTTGATCGGTCCCGCGGGGGCGGAGGCCTTGTCGGTGACGTACGCAAGCGCGCCGGACGGGTCCGCCGGGATGGTCAGCACGCCGCCCTTGGCGACAGCGGGCGGCCCCTTGGGTGCCTGGGCGGCCGTGGCCAGCAGCCCCTGGTCCTGGCCCGGCCGCGCGGCCGCGTACGCCACGTAAGCGGCCACATCGCGCGCGTTCTGGCCCTTGACCAGCATCTTGGGCATCAGGCTGCCGCGGCGCGGATAGGAGATCTGGTTGAGCACGAAGTCGCGGATCGTGGTGTTGCCCAGCCCGTCGCGCTTGTCGGCGGCGAAGGCGTCATCTAGGTTGGGGCCCACCATTCCCTTGGTGTTGGCGCGAGCCAGGGTGTGGCAGCTGCCGCAGGTGGCCTTGCCGGCGAACAGCTGCTTTCCCTTCACCAGATCGGGCGCCTGCTTCTTGCCGCAGCCGGTCACGGCCAGCGCCGCGACGAGGGCGAGCGGCGCGATCAGGCGGAGTCGCGTGTTTCCGGCGGCGAGCAAGGCCGGCGAAGATTATCCGCTCGGCCGGCCCGAGTCGGCGCTCACCTGGACGGCTCCGGCAGCTCGGCCAGCCGCCCCTGCGCCGCGGCGATCACGCCCTCGGCCACGCTCTGCCACCCGTAGCGCTTGCGCGCCAGCTCGGACAGCGCGGCGCTGGCGCGCCCGCGCCCCTCCTCGGGCATCTCGAGCCACTCGACCAGCTTCGAGGCGATCTCCCGCACCACCCCGGGGCCGAGCTGGAACGACAGGAGCCGGGCGATGTCGGGCTCGACCGCCGGCTGGAACGCGCGGGTGACCTCCGCCAGGCCCGAGTGTGCCGCCGACAGCGGCAGGGCGCCGCACGCCGCGGCCTCGACCGCCACCATGCCGAACGCCTCCGGGAAGGTGCTGGGCACGACCTCCGCCCGCCACGCGGGCAGCAGGTCGGGCAGGTCCGAGTGGTCGAGGGCGCCGGTGAAGTGGACGCGCTCGAGCGCCGGGCCCGCGGCCGCGACGTATGCGTCGCGCTCCTTCCCCTCCAGCCCGTCGAGGAACGCGGCGAGGTGGGTCAGCTCGCCGGCCGGACCGCCCTCCAGCTCGCGGCCGCGAGCCGCGATCTCCCGCGCATCCGCCAGATCGCCGCGCGCAAGCGCCGCCACCAGGCGGTGGAGCGCGTCCCGGTAGGTGCCGAACCCCACCACGCACAGCCGCGCGTCCGCCACCCGGGCGCCCACCAGCGGCCACGCCGCCAGGAGCAGGTCGACGCCCTTCGAGACGATCAGCTTGCCCACGTAGCCCACGATCCGATCGCGGCTGGGGTCGAGCGCTCGCAGGGCCTCCGCCGCCCCGGGCTCGCCCCCCCAGCCCGCCGCCCCTCCGGCCTCCAGCCGGTCCGCCAGCGCGGTGAGTCGCTCCGCGGCCTCGGCGGGCGGGCGCGGCCGGAAGGCGCTGACGTCCACTCCGGGCGGTCCCAGGCGGGTTCGAGCCGGCAGGTCCGGGTCCCCCATCACCTCCCAGAGGCTCTCCGCCGTGTGTCGCGAGCCCACCAGCACGCCCCCCGCGCGCCGAAGCCCCTCGCGCGCGAGCGGGAGGAACCGCTCCGGATGCGGGCGCACCAGGTACTCCAGCGCGCTTCCGTGCACCTTGACGGCGTACGGCACGCGGCCGCCGATCGCCCTGGCCAGGATGGCCGGACCGGCGACAAGGTGGTTGGCCAGCGCCACGTCCGCGTCCACCGCCTCCGCCACCTGGCGGGCGGCGCTCACGTTGGAATCCAGGTAGTGCTCCAGTCCGGCGTCGTCGAGGTCGGCGAAGGGGATGGCCTGGAACCGCTCGTAGCGGTCGGCCACGTAGACGGGCAGCACCTGCCCGATGTCCGGCAGGTAGACGGTGCACCGCACCGGCTCGCGAAGCGTCTCCACCCGCAGCGCGCCCGCCTCCCACCTGCCCACGGCGTCCACGAACGGCAGCTGGCCGGCGTCGTGGTCCTGGCACAGGAGGTGCACCTCGTGGCCGAGCTCCGCCAGCGCGCGCGCCAGCGAGGCGTTGTAGATGTTGCTGCCGGTGCCCCGCAGCAGGTAGCCGTGGAAGACGAGGACGCGCAAGGAGCGCATGGTCGCCGGCCGCCCGGACACCCGGTATGTTTCCGCGCTCGTGAGCGAGCGTCAGAGGTACAGGCTGAGGGCCCGGTCCGACCGCGAGGTGATCCGCGAGGTCGAGCCCGGCACCGTCTACGTGGACCGCGACAGCGGCGAGGAGTTCGAGGTGGTCGGCAAGGTCCTGCCGCTGGCGCCGTCGGACAGCGACCTGCCGTGGGCCGTCGAGAACCTCAGGCTGTGCGGCTGCTCCCTCGAGCAGCTCGCCCCGATGGACTTGAACGACTGCCCGCACTGCGGGCGCCGCCTGCCCGCCGTCGACTCCTAGACGCGAGCCACCGTCCGGGATTCGTTCGGACGTGGGACCTTTTTGGTCCGTATATCGGACTCAAAAGGTCCCAGGTCGGTTCGGGTTGCGGTTCGACCGCCGTTCGGGGCCCGCCGTTGTTGCTCCCGTTCGAGCCCCCCTCCTTATTGCTGACGTAAGGGCGCGTCGGCCGGAGGGAGGGTAGAGAGACGACGGCCCTAACGCCGGTGCGCCGGCTCCGGCGACTGCGGCTGGCGGACGCGCGCCGGCAGCGTGCGCGGGAGCGGCTCGGGCCCGCGCTTGCGGGGCCACGCGCCGGGCCGAACGTGATCGCGGAAGCGGCGCCCGCCTGGATCCGCGGGGCCCAGCGGGAGCCTGAAGCCCCCGCCGCCATCCGGGCCGGCGTCCGGTGAGGGGTCGGGCCCGCCGCCACCGCCGGGCCCGTCGTCCTCGGAGGGATCGTCGTCGTCGCGCAGGCGGAAGAACCACACGAGCCACACGATCAGGAGGCCGACGTCGAAGACCCGGAAGCCGACCATGAAGATCCAGCCTTCAGTGGACACGCCGCGATGGTACCGCCGATCTACGGTCCGTGAACTCGCGGCGACCCCCGGCGGGCGCACGCCCGCTGGAGCTCTACTTGGCGCCCTACTTCTTCTTCTTCGGGGGCGTGGGATCGGGCACGAACGTGGCGCTGTAGAGCAGACGTGCCGTGCGGTACAGGCAGCCGTAGACCTTGACGCTCTTGAGCGTCTGCTGGGCGCCCGGTGACGGATTGGCGGCCGTGCACGCGCTGCCCGAGTGCGACGAGCGCCATGCATCGTGACTGTTCAGCCCGTGCGCGAACGCCGGCACCCAGGTGGGCACCGTGAGCCCGAGGACCTCGTTGGTGTGCATGCGCAGAGGCGCCTTGAGAACGAACGTGGGCGTGGAGCCGAAGTAGGGCTCGAGCTTGAACAGGTCGCTCTGGGCCACGAGCTTGAACTGGTGGCCCTTGTGCAGCGAGCTGAGCACCGAGAGCCGCGCCTGCGGGACGCTGCCGTAGCTGGTCTTGAAGAAGCTGACCTGCGACGCGTCGGGACTGCCCAGCCGGACCGTCCACGCGACGACGTATCCGGGCTTGTTGACCCGGAACGGGTTGTTGATGCCGCCGAGCTGGACCTGCATGCCACTGACCTGCGCGATGGCCTGGCAGCTGGTGGGGCAGTCCGCGGCGGGGAACGGCGAGCTGGTGGGGTAGCCCAGCTCACGGACCGACGACGCCTGGGCCTGCGTGGCGAAAGCCAGAGCCGCGCACGCAAGGACGCTGGCCATGAATAGCCTCATCAGCCGCATTGAACACGATCCGGCGGTCGGGGTTTCGGTACAGCGCGTGGGGCCGGCTGGATGCGACACAATGACGGCGGTTTGGCAGGAATGACGTCAGGCGCTCCGGCAGGGGCGCGCCGTGCCGCAATCGCCGCCCTGGCAGCGCTGCTCGCGGCGCTGGCGCTGGCGCCAGCCGACGCGGTCGCGCGCCACCGCAAGAAGCCTCCGCGGGCGACCGTGGTCGTCAACGTGCTGACGCTGACGCAGCAGGAGGCCCGCGACTCGGGCGTGCTGCACGTCGAGCTGCGGGCATCGCGCGACGCCACCGTCCGCCTGCACGCCCTGCTCCGCGATGGCAAGGGCAAGAACGGGAAGGGAACACTGATCGCCCCCAACCGCACGATCTTCATCAAGCGCGGGCAGCGGATCAACTTCCGGCTCAAGCTGAGCGGCAAGGGCAGGCTCCGGTTCGGGCAGGGGTGTGCCGTCCTCCCGGTCAGCGTGGTCGCACGCGCGCGCGGCTTCCGCCACGGCCGCGACACCGTGGCCACGCGCAGGCTGCCCAGCCTCAAGGCGTGTCCGGGCTCCGGAGGCGGCGGCTCGGGCGGCGGCGTAGGCAGCGGGCAGCCCCTGGGCAACGGGCCCGGTCCGGCGCTCACGTACTCGATCGGGACCGCAGATCGCTCGATCGGCACCGAGCCGGACGGGAAGTGGAAGGGCGCCAAGGTGTACCTGGGCGGCTACGGCATCAGCGGCGGCCAGCCGATCGCCGACCAGGGCCGCGCCGCCAACGGGATCCTCGGCACCGGCCCGCGCGTGCACGCGTTCGCGCTCTCAGACGGCAAGCACCCGTTCGCGATGGCGGACATCGAGGTACAGGGCTGGTTCGTGGCCAACAAGGACCTGCCGTACGGCCTGATCGACATGCGCAAGGAGGTGGCCAGGCGGACCGGCGGGGCGCTGGGCGCCGAGCACGTGTTCATCCAGTCCGACCACTCACACGGCGGCGCCGACCCGATGGGCGTGTGGGGCAACTCCCCCAACGACTTCCGCAAGTACATGTTCGAGCAGACGGTGGCCGCGATCGTCGACGCGTGGCAGCACCGCCAGCCGGCCAACCTGTACTACGGCTACGCGCCGGCGCGCGACCTCCAGTCGAACCAGTTCGACTACGACGCGTCCAACAAGGTCATGGACTCGGACGTGCGCGTGCTCCAGGCGCGCGGCAGCGACGACAAGCCGATCGCGACGATCCTCGACTTCTCCTCCCACCCCACCGTCGACGGCAGCAGCAACCAGCACATCGCCGGCGACTGGCCCCAGCAGGCCAACCTGCTGATGGCCAAGCGCTACGGCGGCGCCGCGATGACGATCGTCGGCACGCTGGGCCGGACCCAGCCGGCGGATCGCGGCTGTCCGTCCGTTCCGAGCGGCCCGAACGCCACGGACAGCATCCCTTCCTACGCCCTCTGCAAGCTCGACGACTACGCCGGCAAGGTCGTCAATCGCGTCGACAAGGCGCTGGCAAACGCGACGCTGATCGCCGGCAAGCCGGTCGTCGACTCCAAGAGCTACCTGATCCAGGACCCGGCCGACAACGGCGTGGTCTACGTCGGGCTGGGGGTCGGCGGTGCGCCGATCGGAGTCCCCATCGACCGCGCGCTGACACCGCCGTGGCTGCAGGGCAACATCCTGGGCACCGTGACCGGAACCGCTCGGATCGGCGACGTGATCCTGTCCTCGGTGCCGGGCGAGATCTACCCGCAGATCGCGCTCAAGGTGGCGGCCAGCGTGCCGGACGTGCGCGCGCACGGGTTCATGACCGCCGGGCTGTCAAACGACCAGCTCGGCTACATCATCTACCCCTATACCGACTACCCCGAGCCGATCCTCTCGACCTTCATCGTGCGCGGGGATTCGTTCCCGTGCACTCCCACCCCCGACCCGAAGGATCCGCAGAACTCCAACCCCTGCCCGCTGGACCCGATCGGCAACGACAACTACGCGTTCAACGTGTCGAAGACCCTGGGCGCGCGGGTCACGTGCTCGCTCCTGCGAGGGGCCGGCGACGTGTTCGGCAAGGGCTCGAAGTACCGCGACGCCAACTCCGAGTGCGCGCCGTTCGCCAACGACACCCTCTTCGCCGACGGGATGGACGTGAACTTCCCGACGGCGCCCGTTCCGTAGTCGGCTAGGCCGCCGAGCGGGCCGCGAGGCCGCCGTGGGCGCCCCACCAGCGCTGCGCGGGCGGGCGCTCACCCAGGGCGCGGGCGTGCGACCGCAGCAACTCCACCAGGTGCGCGGACTGCTTGAACGGATCGGCGATCGGGGCGCCGCCGTCGAGCGGCAGAGCGGCGCGGATCACGCCGTTCACCTCGGCGACCAGGGCCCGGCCGGAGATCGGGAGGGCGCTGTCGAGGGCCGCGAGCTCGTGCAGGGCAATGGCGTCCTGGGCACTGGTCGCCCGGATGAGGATCGTCTCGTCGTGGCTCATGCGGTCTCCGCTCGGTCGGTGGTTTCGCCTACTACAACGTGCAGGTTGCCACCGGTGTGAGATTAATTCAAACGATTGTTACTTGGCCTTCTGATAAGGTCCTCTTATGCTTGATGTGAAGCGCATGAGGGTGCTCAGGGAGGTCGCCGCGCAGCGCTCGTTCTCGGCTGCGGCGCAGAAGCTGGGCTACACCCAGTCCGCCGTGTCGCAGCAGATCGCGGCCCTCGAGCGCGAGGCCGGGGCCACCCTGATCGAGCGCAATCCGCGCGGCATCCGGATGACGGACGCGGGCGAGGCGCTGGTCCGTCACGCCGACAAGATCCTCGCACGACTCGCCGAGGCGGAGGCCGAGCTGGACGCCATCGCGGGCCTGAAGGGCGGGCGGCTGCGGCTGGCCTCGTTCCCCACCGCGGGCGCCACGCTGGTCCCGCGCGCGATCGCCGAGTTCAGCAAGCGCCACCCCGGCGTCGAGCTCAGCCTGACCGAGGCGGAGCCCGACGAGAGCGTCGTCCGGCTCAAGGCGGGCGAGCTGGACCTGATCCTGGTCGATGACGGCCCCGCCGGCGGCGGCGAGGACGAGGACATCGAGTTCATCCACCTGCTCGACGACCCGCTGCACCTGGCGCTGGCGCCCGACCATCCGCTGGCCGGCCGCCGGCGGCTGCGGTTCGAGGACCTGGCGGCGGAGCCGTGGATCCAGGGAACCCAGGTGTGCTCGTGCACCCGCCAGCTGCGCAACGCGTGCACCAACGCGGGATACGAGCCGCGGATCGCCTACGAGAGCGACGACTTCCAGGTGGTCCAGGGACTCGTGGCAGCCGGCGTGGGCGTCGCCCTGATTCCCAGCCTGGCGCTGGTCTCCGAGCGAGCCGACGTGGTCATCCGCTCGCTGGGAGCCAAGGCACCGAGCCGGCAGTTCCTGGCCGCCACCCTTGCCGACGGCTACCGGCCGCCCGCCACGGCCGAGATGATCGCGATCCTCCAGGACATCGCCGCGGACTACGAGTCGAGCGCGCCCAAGCTAGTCGCCGCCTCGTAGCTTGTCCGCCAGCCGCGCGGTGAGGTTGTCGCGCACCGCCGGCCAGTCGTCGGCGACCACGCTGTAGTACGCGGAGTCGCGCAGCCCGTACGGCATGACCATGTGGCGCCGGAAGACGCCCTCGAACTCGGCCGGAAGCGCCGCCAGCGCGGCACGCGAGCGCTCGTTGCGAGCATCGGTCTTGAACTCCACCCTCAGGCAGTCGAGCCGCTCGAAGGCGTGCTCGAGCATGAGCAGCTTGGCCTCGACGTTCGCGCCCGTCCGCCACGCACCGGGCGTGAGCCACGTCCACCCGACCTCCAGACCGCGGTGCTCGGGCCGAAGCGACAGAAACCGACTGGACCCGACCACCCTGCCACTGACCCGCTCGACCGTGGCAAACGGCCCCTCGACACCAGCGCCGGCGGCATCGAGAGCCGCGTCGAACCAACGATCGAACTGCTCAGCCGTAAGCATCGGACCCGACAGCCACGTCCAGATCTCAGGATGCTGGGACGCCTGAAACAACCCGTCCTGGTGCCGACGCTCGAGCGGCTCCAAGACAACAACCCGACCTGGGAGCGGCCGCGTGAGTCCGGGCCACAAGTCAGCCACGGCGCCGGTCGCGGGAAGCGACGGTGGAGTCTCCCGGCCGAACGACT
>JAXDIC010000096.1:0-11671 GCA_034664185.1 Thermoleophilaceae bacterium | reverse complement strand
CGCGTGGTGAGGAACTTGTCCTCGGTGGGCAGCGAGATGGTGTAGCCCAGCGCCTGGCCGCGCGAGATGACGGAGATCTTGTGGACCGGGTCGGTGTTCTCGAGGTAGTGCGCGACGATGGCGTGGCCCATCTCGTGGAAGGCCGTGATCTTGCGCTCCTTCTCGCTCATCACGCGGGTCTTCTTCTCCGGCCCCGCGATGACGCGCATGATCCCCTCCTCGAGCTGAGGATGGTCGATCTCGCGCCGGCCCTGGCGAGCGGAGAGCAGGGCGGCCTCGTTGACGAGGTTGGAGAGGTCGGCGCCGGTGAAGCCCGGAGTCTGGGCGGCGAGGTTGTCCAGGTCGATGGTGCGCGCGAGCGGCTTGCCGCGCGTGTGGACCTCGAGGATGCGCGCGCGGCCCTTGCGGTCGGGCCTGTCCACCACGATCTGGCGGTCGAAGCGGCCCGGGCGCAGCAGCGCTGGGTCGAGGATGTCGGGCCGGTTGGTGGCCGCGATCAGGATGATGTTGTCCTTCATCTCGAAGCCGTCCATCTCGACCAGCAGCTGGTTGAGCGTCTGCTCGCGCTCGTCGTGGCCGCCTCCGAGCCCGGCGCCGCGGTGGCGTCCCACGGCGTCGATCTCGTCCATGAAGATGATGCACGGGGAGTTCTGCTTGGCCTGCTCGAAGAGGTCGCGCACGCGCGAGGCGCCCACGCCGACGAACATCTCGACGAAGTCCGATCCGGAGATGGAGAAGAACGGGACGCCGGCCTCGCCCGCGACGGCGCGCGCGAGCAGCGTCTTGCCGGTGCCCGGCGGGCCGTACAGCAGCACGCCCTTGGGTATTCGCGCGCCCAGCGCCTGGAATTTCTTCGGGTTCTCGAGGAACTCCTTGATCTCGTGCAGCTCCTCGACGGCCTCGTCGACCCCCGCGACGTCACGGAAGGTGATCTTGGGCGAGTCGACCGACATGCGCTTGGCTCGCGACTTGCCGAAGCTCATGACCTTGGAGCCCCCGCCCTGCATCTGGTTGATGATGAACAGCCAGAAGACCAGGAAGATGACGAACGGCAGGACGTAGGTGAGCACCGAGAGCCAGCCGCTGCCCCCCTTCCCCTTGACGTCGAACGGGATGCTCTTGGCCTGGAGCGAGTTGACGAGGTTCTGCTCGGTGTTGTCCGGGTAGCCGGTGGTGAACTTGTGCGGCTTGCCGCCCTCCGCGGTCGACGAGAAGTCGATCGTGTTGTCCTTGGTGTTGATCGTGGCGGACTGGACCTGTCCGCGCTGGACCTGGCCGAGGAACTCGGAGTACTTGGGGACTCTGGTGTGGTCGCCCGGGCTGATCAGCTTCTGGGCGAAGAACGCCAGCACGACCACTATCAGGATCGGGAATGCTGCGCTCTTGAAGAAACGGCTCAAGGGTGTCTCAGTTCCGTCTTTTGGTGCCGCCCTGCGTTACGGGCGTAACGAAGCAGCCTAGCAAGGGTAGTTGCCCCTTCCCCCTGCTCTTTCGGTGGTTCGGAGCAGGCGCTAAAGCGGATCGGCCAGCACCGCCACGTAGGGCAGCTGGCGGTGCTTCTCCGCATGGTCCAGCCCGTACCCGATCACGAACCGGTTGGGGATCTCGAACCCGACGTAGCGAATCGGGAGGTCCACCTTGCGCCGCTCGGGCTTGGTGAGGAGCGCACAGACCTCGATCGAGGCGGGATTTCGCGCCCGCATGGTCCGGAGCAGGTAGGAGAGCGTCAGCCCGGAGTCCACGATGTCCTCCACGATCAGCACCTCACGCCCCTCGATCGACACATCGAGGTCCTTGAGGATGCGCACCACCCCCGACGAGTCGGTGGACGACCCGTATGACGCGACGGCCATGAAGTCGAGCTGGCATGGCGCCTCCAGCGCGCGCATCAGGTCGGACAGGAAGAAGACGGCGCCCTTGAGCACCCCGACCAGCAGCAGGTCGCGGCCGGCGTAGTCGGCCGATATCTCCCGGCCGAGGTCGCGGACGCGAGCGGACAGCTCCGCCTCGTGGACGAGGATCTCCCTGATGGCCGGATCGGTCGTGGCGGTGGCCGGCGCGGTCACTCGTGCGAGTCTAAGGGACCCTCTCCGGACCGCCGCGCCGAGAGGGCCACAACGGCGCCGCTCTCCGCGCGGAAGCGCTCGCTCACCGCCAGCCCGGCCACCCAGGCGATGTCGCCTCCGGCCTCGACCACCGGGATCGAGGCGCGCTCACCGCGCGGGACCTTCCGGTCGGTGAACAGGTCCTGGAGCGTCTTGGTGCCGCCGAGGCCGGCCGGCCGCATCCGGTCCCCGTGGCGCCAGCCGCGCACCGTGAGCGCGTCGCCCACGGCCGCGGCGTCCAGGAGCGCCTGCCCGGAGCCGCCCAGCCGCGCCTCCACCTCCCAGGCGCCGAAGCGGACGCGCCCGGGCACCTCCAGGCGAGCGGGCTCGGGCGACGGCGGTGCGTCGTCGGCGGGGGCAAAGCGCAGGCGGCCGTACTCGGCCACCGCGACGAGGCCTCCGGGCAGCTCCACGGCGGCCGTCCCGCTCGAGCCCAGCGCAAGGATCCGGTCGGCGTCGCGGCGCGATAGCGAGACCGCGCGCCCGGCGGCGTCCTCGGCCGAGGCGCGGAGCGCCAGGCGCGCCAGCGCCGGCGGCAGCTCGCGGAGCGCATCGAGCGGCAGGGGCGCTCCGCCCAGGCGCGCGATTGCGTCGTCCACCGCGCGGTCGAGCGTATCCGCTTCGTCCCGAAGGGTCGCGCTGGTCTCGGCAATCGTGCGTTCCGCCGCCGGGTTGAGCTGGCGCAGCGCCGGGAGCACCTCGTGCCTCACGCGCGCGCGCGAGAAATGAACGTCGTCGTTCGACGGATCGTCGCGCCAGTCCAGGTCGCGGGCGCGGCAGTAGTCGCGCACCTCCTCGCGCGTGACCGCGAGCAGGGGCCGCACCAGGCTGCCGCGTCGCGGAGCCATGCCGAGGAGCGCCCGCCGCCCCGGCGAGACGGCCAGCCGGTAGAGGACCGTCTCGGCCTGGTCGCTGGCGGTGTGGGCGGTGGCGTAGTCGCCTCCGCGCGCCTGCGCCTCGGCCAGCTCGTAGCGCCGCTCGCGCGCCTCGGCCTGGAGATTGCCCGTGCCGTCCGGCCCGGCGGACGCCAGCTCGATCCGCTCGACGGCCAGGGGGACACCGGCCGCGTGGCAGACGCGGCGGCAAAGCTCCGCGTCGCCGGCGCTGCCCGGACGCAGGCCGTAGTCGACGTGCAGGGCCGAGACATCGGCCCGAAGCCGCAGCGCCACGTCAAGCAGGCAGATCGAGTCCGCGCCGCCCGAGAGCATCACGAGCAGCGGCTGGCCGGCCCGGATCAGGCCGCTCTCGCGCGCGGCCTCGAGCGGGCCCGCGGCCGCCGCGGACATCAGTCGCCCCCCGAGGGGACGACCCGGCACAGGATGCGCGGCTCGTCGAACCCCTTGAGCTTGACCTGGCCGATGTTCTCGAACCTGAGGTGGTCGCGGCCCTCGATGGCCTCCATGACCGCGTCGGTGAGCAGGACCTCGCCGCCGCGCGCCCGCGCCACCACGCGCGCGGCCAGGTTCACGTCGCGGCCGAAGTAGTCGCCGTCGCGGTACAGGGCCACGCCGTGGTGCACGCCGATCCGCGCCGACGGGCGCTGGTCCCAGAGTCGCTGGAAGCCCACGGCCCAGTCCGTGAGCGCCGCCACGTCCTGCCCCACGATCATCGCGCCGTCGCCGATCGTCTTGATCACGCGGGCGTCCTCCGGCAGCGTCTCGGTCACGGCGTCGATGAACATCTCCACCACGTCCAGGGCCTCCTCCTCGCCGGCCTCCTCGGTGAAGCGGGTCCAACCGGCCAGGTCGGCGAAGGCGATGGCCACGCGCACGCGCCCGAGGTCGACGGACTCGTCCAGCTCGCCCTCCATGTGACCCACCACGTCGCGCTCCACGAACTCGCGCAGGAAGCGCTGGTGCAGGTAGTCCATGAGCGGGGAGGCGAGCGGCAGGAGGTCCCCCGCCAGGTGCTCCATCTCCTCGGCCATCTCCAGGCCGGGCACGCCCTGGCGCATGAGCGGCTCGTGGACGTAGATGTGGAACAGGCGGGTCTCGGCGTCGGCGATCTGCGACAGCGCCTGCCCGTAGACGCGGATCAGCTGGATGAACGCGACGAGCGGGAAGCCGGCCGCCAGCACCGACGCGATGTAGCGGATGGCCTGCATGTCCTCCTGGCCGAAGCCTTCCGGGCGGCGCGGGGCAAAGCCCACGCTGGCCCAGATCCGCTCCAGCAGCGCCGGCTCGAGCCCCACCTCCTCCGCGGCCTCCTCGAACGGGATGCTCTGGTCGTCGGGCGAGAACAGCTCCTCCATGTAGCCGTAGGCCAGCCGCCCCTCGGCGCTTGCGTCGCGGATCTCGCCGAGCGAGTGGCCGCGCTCGCGGAGCCGCGCGACGATGCGCGCGTGCGCGGCCGCGGCCGGCGTCCAGGTCGACTCTCCGCCCTTGTGGCCCGGGATCACCCCGCTGCTGGCCCAGCGCTTCACGGTCGCTGGGGTGACTCCCGCCATCTCCGCGACCTCCTTGGTACTGAGGCCATCCTCGCTCATCGCCCTCAACGCTACCCGCCGCCGGCCCACCACAACGCCCGGGCAAGGGCGCGGATCGGGCCCCCGCGGGATACACTCGCGCCGCCCCGGCAAGCCAGAGGGAGGCAGGAAGCGTGAACTACTTCGTCACGGGCGCGACCGGGTTCATCGGCCGCCATCTCGTCGAGCAGCTCCTCAAGCGAGACGGGACCGTCCACGCGCTCGTGCGGGAGGGCTCGCGCGGCCGGCTGGACGACCTCGCGGAGCGCCTCGACGCAGGCGATCGCCTGGTGCCCGTGGTGGGCGACCTCTCGAAGGAGCGGCTGGGCGTGGAGGGGTTCGACCAGAAGATCGACCACTTCTTCCACCTCGCCGCCGTGTACGACATGGAGGCCGACGAGGACGAGATGGTGCGGGCGAACGTGGAGGGCACGCACCACGTGGTCGAGTTCGCCAACTCGATCGACGTGGAGCTGTTCCACCACACCAGCTCGATCGCCGTCGCCGGCAAGTTCTCCGGGCTCTTCCGCGAGGACATGTTCGACGAGGGGCAGAAGCTGCCGCACGCCTACCACTCGTCGAAGTTCGAGTCGGAGAAGCTGGTGCGCGAGAAGCTGGACGGGCGCTTCCGCGTGTACCGGCCGGGCATCGTGGTCGGCCATTCGGTGACCGGCGAGATGGACAAGGTCGACGGCCCGTACTACTTCTTCAAGCTGATCCAGAAGCTGCGGCACGCGCTGCCGGAGTGGTTCCCGATCATCGGCCCCGAGGGCAAGGCAGCGAACCTGGTGCCGGTCGACTTCGTCGCGCGCGCGATGGACCACATCGCCCACCTGCCGGACGACGACCTCTACGGCAACACGTTCCACCTGGTCGATCCCAGCCCGATGTCCGTCGGCCAGACGCTGAACGAGTTCGCCAAGGCCGCGCACGCGCCGCAGTTCGCCATGAGGGTCGACTCGCACCTGACCAACGTGATCCCGAAGCCGGTGGCGGCGGGACTCAACGCGCTGCCCACCGTCAAGTCGATCCGCAAGACCGTGCTGGCGGACCTCCAGATCCCGCCGGAGGCCCTCGAGCACCGCGACTTCGACGCGGAGTTCGACGCGCGCGACACACAGCGCGCCCTTCGCGGCACCGGCATCGCGGTCCCGCCGCTGTCGAGCTACGCATCCAAGCTGTGGGACTACTGGGAGCGCAACCTGGATCCCGACCTCTTCCGCGAGCGCTCGCTGTCGAAGTCGATCGCCGACAAGACGATCCTCGTGACCGGCGCGTCCAGCGGGATCGGCCGTGAGCTGGCGCTCAAGGTCGGCGAGGCCGGGGGCCGCGTGATCCTGGTCTCACGCACGAAGGAGAAGCTGGACGAGGTGGCCGACGCCGTCAAGCAGGCGGGCGGCGAGCCGCACGTCAAGCCCACCGACCTCTCCGACATGGACGACATCGAGCGGCTGGCCAAGGAGGTGGTCGACGAGTTCGGCGGCGTCGACATCCTCGTGAACAACGCCGGGCGCTCGATCCGGCGCTCCGTGAAGGCGTCGTACGAGCGCTTCCACGACTACGAGCGCACGATGCAGCTCAACTACTTCGGCGCCCTGCGGCTGATCCTCTCGTTCCTGCCCGGCATGCGCGAGCGGAAGTCCGGCCACGTAATCAACATCTCGAGCATCGGCGTCCAGACCAACACGCCGCGCTTCTCCGCGTACGTCGCGTCGAAGGCCGCGCTCGACGCGTTCTCACGCTGCGTCGCGCCCGAGGTGATCGGCGACGGCGTGCACATCACCACGATCTACATGCCGCTGGTGCGCACCCCGATGATCGCGCCGACCAACATCTACGACGCCTTCCCCACGCTCACGCCCGACGAGGCGGCGCAGATGGTCTGCGACGCGATGATCGACAAGCCCAAACGGCTGGCCACGCGCCTGGGGACCTTCGGGCAGATCCTCTACGCCGTGTCGCCCAAGGTCGTCGACCAGGTGATGAACACGGCCTACAACCTGTTCCCCGACTCGAAGGCGGCGAAGGGCGACAAGAAGAAGGACGGGGACGGCAAGGACGAGGACGGCAAGAAGCCGGAGAAGAAGGAGCAGGAGATGTCCACCGAGGCCATCGCCATGGCCTACCTGATGCGCGGGGTGCACTTCTAGGAGGAGGGCGGGCCCCAGGGGCCGCCGCGCCTACTCCGCCAGGTGCGGGTACTCGGCCTCGAGCAGCTCGCGGTAGCGCGGGTAGAGCGGCTTGGTGATCGGGATCAGGGCCAGCGCCTTCTTCACGTTGCCCGAGGTCTTGATGCGCCGGCGGGCGATGGCCATGGCCACGTTCTCGCGCCCCTGGAAGTAGCGGTTGGCCACGTCGGAGTCCATGGTCATCTTGACCTCGGGGTCCCAGCCGACGTCGTCCGTCCATTCCCAGCGCAGGTTCTGCTCGCCGTCGTCCTCGGCGTAGGTGATGTTGACGACGAGGTCCATGTCCGGGAACTCGAACCGCTGCGGCGTCTCGGCCGCGCGAAGCTTCGGGCCCATGTCGGGATCGGTGCTCATCATCGTGAACACCTTGTCCATCACCTCGCGGAACTCCTTGGGCGAGTTGAAGCTCACGAGCTAACCCTACGCGAACGCGTGCCCGCGCTTGACCAGGTTCTCGTAGACCTTGCGCTGGATCGTGTCGCGGACCTGCTCGGACAGCTCGAGAACGAGCGCCCGATCGGCGGCCGCCTCCGGTCCGTAGCTCGACAGGTCGATCGGCTCGCAGAACTCGAGCCGCCAGCGCGAGGGCAGCGGGATCGCGCCCAGCGGACCGAGCAGCGGGAAGGTCGGCGTGATCGGGAAGTACGGCGCACCGGTGAGCCGGGCGAGCAGATCCGACTCCGCGAGCTTCGGGTGGATCTCCTCGCTGCCGACCACGGCGACCGGCACGATCGGCGCCCCGGTGCGCAGCGCGATCTCGATGAATCCGCCGCGCCCGAAGCGCTGCACCCGGTAGCGGTCGCGGTAGCTCTTCCCGGCACCCTTGACGCCCTCGGGGAACACGGCCACCAGCTGGTCCTCCTCGAGCAGCCGGATGGCGTTGAACGGCGAGGCGGGCACTCCGCCGAGCTTGCGCATGGCCACCGAGACGTACGGCAGCTCGAAGGCCCAGTTGAGCACCAGGAAGCGCGGCTGCCGCGGCAGCGGGTGCTCGCGAAGCAGCGCCACGCCCATCATCGTCCCGTCCCACGGAAGGATGCCGGCGTGGTTGGCCACGAGCAGCGCCCGGCCGTGGGCCGGCACGAGCTGGACGCCCTCGGCGTGCACGCGCCACCACCTGTCGTAGAGGAACTCGAGGAACGGCAGCGCGGCGTCGGCGAACTGCTCGTCGAAGCCCCAGTCGTCCTCGTCGTAGTGACCGCCCAGGCGGCGCATGGCGGCGTCGAGGCTGTCGCGAGCGTCGCGCGGGAGGGCAAGCGCCCCGCTGGCCAGAGCAGTCGGCAGGCCCTGCCCGCCGTCCAGACCTGTGCGCATGGCGCGCAGGAACGCCAGCGCCGGGCGCAGCGGCAGAGGCCCGTCGCCGGCCGGATCCCGCGACGCGCTCACGCCGCCGCCGCCTCGGCGGCCTGACCGTCGCCCGCGCGCGCGGCAATGTAGTCCTCGATGGCCGACACCGTGGTGTGACTCGGCGAGAACCCGATCTCTCGCCGCAGCCGGGTGGTGTCCACCGCCCGCCCGTAGCGCAGCAGGCGCTGGAAGTCGGGCGAGAAGTCGACCAGCCCGAGGCGCTTGCCGGCCCCGCTGGCGCTGCCGAACAGCGCCGAGGGGATGGGCAGCGTGGGCCGGTGTGCCAGCCGGATCGCGCGCGTAAGCCCGATCGTCCCCTCGGCGGCGACGTTGACCGGCCCGGGCACCGGGCGCAGCACCGCCGCAACCAGCGCGTCCAGTGCGTCGCGCTCGTGGATCAGCTGCAGGCGCGGGTCGAAACCGAGGTAGGTCGGGACCACGGGCATGGCGAGGTACTGCGTGATCTGCGTGTTGACGGTCGGCCCGATCGACGGCTGGTAGCGCAGCATCGTGCACGTGACCGACTCGTGGCGGCGCGCGTAGGTGCCGAACAGGTTCTCGATCTCCCCCACGTCGCGCTGGAACCGCGTGCGCAACGGATAGAGCCGCGCCATCTCCTCGGTGAAGAACTGCGGTGCGGCCGGCTCCGCTCCGTAGATCCCCGCCGAGCCGCGCACCACGATCGTCTGGAGCGTGGAGGTGCGCTCGCAGGCCGCCAGCAGCTGCAGCGAGCCGATCACGTTGATGTCGTGCGCGCGCCGCGCGGAGATGCCGCGGCCGGGGCGGCGGACGATCTGGTTGTGCACCAGGGTGTCGATGCCGGTCCGCGGCAGCAGGTCGAGCATCTCCGGATCGCGGATGTCGGCGTCGATCAGCTCGGTTCGCGTCAGTGGCACGCGCGGGCGGCGGGTGTCGAGCCCGGCGATGTACTCAACGTCCGGCTCGGTCTCCAGCTTCCTCGCCAGCTCGGTGCCGAGGTAGCTGGCGATGCCCGTGATCAGGATCCGGCGGCCGGGCACGTCAGGAGGCGCGGCGCTTCGGCGCCGCGCGACGGCGCGGTGCGGCCGGCAGCCGCTCCTCGATCCTGTCCAGGCGGCGCCCGATCGCGCGCAGCTCCTTCCGGAGCTCGCGGATGTCGTCCGAGGTGGCCGGACGGCGCTCCTCGATCGCCTCCTTCACGCGCTCGCGGACGGCACCCGCCCCCGCCTCCGCGCCGCGCACCACGTCGTCGACCGCGACCTGCGCGCGGCTGCGCGTGGTCTGGGCGGAGCCGCGCGTGGCCTGGAGCGTCTTCTCGACCGCCTCGCGCACGGCCTCGGGCAGGCTCTGGGGTGTGGTCTTCCGCTTCGCCATCGGGGCCCGGCAGTGTCCCATATCGTGCTGGCGATCTCCGGGCGTCCCATCCACCTGAACCCCGCCGCCGAGCTGGCGGACCGGGTGCTGCTGCCCGGCGATCCGCAGCGCGCCCTGACGATGGCGCAGGCGCTGCTCGAGGACCCGAGGATGTTCAACGCGCGCCGCGGGCTGTGGGGCTACACCGGAACGGCGCCCGACGGCGCGTCGGTGACGATCCAGTCCACCGGGATGGGAGGGCCCAGCGCGGCGATCGTCGTGGAGGAGCTGATCGACCTGGGCGCGCGGACGCTTATCCGGACCGGCACCTGCGGCGCCCTGGACGGCCGCCTGGAGCTGGGCCAGCTGATCGCCGTGGCCGGCGCGCTGGCTGACGACGGAGCCAGCCGCGCGCTGGGAGCCACGACGAGTGCGGCCCCCGACGCGGCGCTGACCGAAGCGCTGGAGCGCGCCGGCGGCGGCGCCGCGGTGACCGTGGTGTCCACCGATCTCTTCTACGACCCGCGACCGGGCAAGCAGGAAGCCTGGCGCCAGGCCGGCGCCGCGGCGGTCGAGATGGAGGCGGCGACGATCCTCACGTCGGCCGCGCGCCGGGGCGTCCGGGCGGCGTGCCTGCTGCTGGTCTCGGACGTGCTCGACCGGGACGGCAGACGCCGGCTCCGCGACGACGAGCTCGAGGCCGGCGGGAAACGCCTGGGCGAGGTCGCGCTCAGGTCCCTGGCGGAGCGGTGAGCGCCAGGGCCGCGCGGCGTCAGGGCTCGGTGACGGTGAGCCGCTCCTGGGCGCGCGGCGGGGGCTCGCCCCCGGGCGCGACCGCGTCGCGCAGCGAGGCGATGTCCCGGGCGATCTCGTCGAGCCGGGCGGAGATGGCGGGAAGGTCGGCGCCGCCGGGCGCCTGGCCCGTGGCCTCGATCCGCTGGTCGAGGCCGGTGACCGATTCCTCGATCGCCGCGAGCCGCGAGTCCAGGCGGTCCACGCCGTCCTCGATCCCCTCCAGCCGCTGCGAGACCGACCGCAGCCGGCGCGTGAGGCGCTCGATGTCCGCCGCCGAGGGGATGCCGAGGGCGCCCATTGCCGCCTCCTGCGCCTGCACCGCCTTCTCGCGCGCGTCGAACGCGCGCGTGAGGGCGGCGTTGACCACCGGGTTGCCCACCAGCTCCTCCGCGAGCTTGCCCAGGGCCTCCTCGCCCTGGCGCGACAGCCGTTCGCGAATCCCCTCGTCGCGTGCCTCGTCCGCCATGCCGCGGAGCGTACTGGACGGCACCGGGCCGCGTTTCCGCAAACGAGCCTCTCGACCCCTCCCCTAAAGCTGTAGTTGAGCCTTATCCCGGCGGCCCGCTGGCACCTCGGCGCTCGTCGACCGCCCGCGCCCGGGACCGCGCCAGCCGAACCGGCGCCGCAAACGCGGCCCATCCCTACTGTTCATCGCCAGGTGAGAGGCGCCCGCCCCCGCTACGAATTTCCGCGCAGGAGCGCGTCCGACGGTTCCCAGTTGCGGGCCGAAAACCGCTCCAGTAGCGTGCATCCTCCGGGGGAGGCTTCTGATACCGTGCCGGCCGTTGGCGCGGGCCCTCTTGGGGAGGCTTGTTTGGGAGGAGAGCAGCACCCAAGGATGAACAAGCGGCTTCTGCGTGCGGCTCTGGCCGCCGCTCTTCTTGCCAGCCTCCTCGGGGTCTTCAGCCTGACCGCCACCGCGCAGCAGCGGACGTTCCTCGTCCGCATGAAGACCGGCACCGTCATCAAGGTCACGGTCGACGCGCCGGCTGGCGTGCCGATGAGCCAGGTGCCCGGCCTGCCCGGCACGGCGATCGGCGAGATCACCCAGAGCGCGCCCCCACCGGTCGGGAACGGCGGCAAGGGCGGTGGCGGCAACGGCGGCGGAGGCGGCAGTAACAACGGCGGTGGTGGCGGCGGCGGGCCGTCGGCCAGCCATCCCGGGCACCCCTCCTCACACGGCGGACACCCCCAGCCGCACTCGGGCTCCCAGACCCACGCCCCCAAGCCTCGAGGTCAGGGTAAGACTCGGGGCCACGGCTCCGGCCGCGGCACGCCCACCACGAAGCCCACCAACCTGCGCAACCCCGACGGCTCGCCCAACCCGCACAACCCGACCTTCTTCGACGCGCTGCCCTCGCCGGGCGGGATCTCGGCGGTGCCCAACTTCGTCATCCGCCAGTTCGACGTGCAGATCTTCCTGCTGCATATCTACCTGG
>JAXDIC010000073.1:0-4455 GCA_034664185.1 Thermoleophilaceae bacterium | reverse complement strand
AGCCCATTCCCGCGCCGCTCCGCGACCGCATGGAGGTCATCCAGCTGGCCGGCTACACCGAGGAGGAGAAGCTCGAGATAGCCAAGCGCTACCTGGTGCCGCGCCAGATCGAGCGCAACGGGCTGACGAAGGGAAAGATCGAGTTCACCGACGAGGCGCTCAAGCTGATCATCGACGGCTACACGCGCGAGGCGGGCGTGCGCAACCTCGAGCGCGAGATCGGTGCGGTGTGCCGCAAGGTGGCCCGCGAGTACGCGGAGGGAACGCGCACCCGCAAGCGGATCGTCCGGCCCAAGACCGTCACCGAGCTGCTGGGCCGGCGGCGCTTCCAGACCGAGACCGGCCGCCGAACCGACCACCCCGGCGTGGCCACAGGCCTGGCCTGGACGCCCGTGGGCGGGGACGTGCTCTACATCGAGGCGGCTGCGTTCCCGGGCGGCGGCAAGCTGCAGATCACGGGGCAGCTCGGGGACGTGATGAAGGAGTCGGCCGCCGCCGCCCTGTCGTGGGCCAAGGGCAACGTGTGGCGCTTCGGCGACGGCATCCCGGAGGACTGGTTCGGCACGCACGACATCCACGTGCACGTGCCGGCCGGCGCGGTGCCCAAGGACGGCCCCAGCGCTGGGGTCACGATGGTCACGGCGATCGTCTCGCTGGTCACCCAGAGGAAGGTGCGCTCGGACACCGCGATGACGGGGGAGGTCACGCTCACGGGCCAGGTGCTGCCGATCGGCGGGCTGAAGGAGAAGGCGCTGGCCGCCCAGCGTGCCGCGGTCAAGCGGGTGATAGCCCCGAAGCTCAACGAGCCCGACCTTGACGACTTCCCCGCCCACCTGCTGAGCGAGATCGAGTTCGTCTTCGTGGACAAGGTGGAGCAGGTGCTGGACGAGGCGCTCGAGCCGCTTCGAACCGATTCCGCACGGCCGGCCGAGCTGCGCGGGCGCAGGCGCAGGGCGGGCCGCTCGCGGCCCACACGGGCCGCGGCGCGCGAGCGCTAGAACAGCGCGGGGAGCAATCCGGGTATGTTTCCCGCAAGGAGCGGATTCGAGGAGAGCTATGGCATCGAATAAGAAGAAGGCCGCCAAGGCCGGCGCCGGGGCTGTAGCCGCGGGCAAGGCCGCGCGGTCCAACCCCTACGTGCAGCGGATCGTCGAGGACGACGAGCTGCGCGACAACCTGCGCACGGCATACGAGTCGGCGCGCAAGGCGTACGAGCGCATGTCCAACGGCAAGGGTCCGGTCAAGGCCCTGACGGACGACAAGAAGACCCAGCGCGAGCTGAAGGAGGCCGCCAGCTCGCTGAAGAGCGCGGCCGAGACGCTCCGCGGCGCGAAGGCCAAGAAGAAGCGCCGCCGCGGCGGCAAGCTGATCCTGCTGCTCGTGGGCGCGGGCGCCGCGCTCGCGCTGTCGGAGGGGCTGCGGAAGAAGGTTCTCGACGCGCTCTTCGGCGCCGAGGAGGAGTTCGAGTACACCTCCACGACGAGCCCAACCAACGCGGGCTCGACGTCGGAGCCCGCCGGCGCGACGACCTAGCGGCCGCCGCCAACCGGACTTGGCAAGGGGCGCCTCAGGGCGCCCCTTCGCATGCTGGAGTCGCTTCGAGGTTGCCGACCCTTTCTAGCTGGCCGGCCAGCTAGAGTGCGAGCCCGTGGAAGCGGGGACCAAGGCGGACCGGCGGCTGGACAGCGAGAAGGCGCAGCGCATCGTCGCCGCCATGCGCGCCAGCGTCGGCCGGCGCGGCGCCGCGGGGTCGACGTTCGACCACGTGGCTCAGGAGGCGGGCGTCTCCCGCGGCCTCCTGCACTACTACTTCGGCTCCAAGGAGCGGCTCCTTGTCGAGGTCGTCCGCCACGACGCCGACGTGCGCATCCACGCGCTCGAGCAGCGTCTGCGCGATGCCCGCTCGCTCGACGCCATCGTCGAGGCGCTGGTCGCGCAGCTCGAGGAGTTCGTGGGCGACGAGGCGGGTAGCAACGCCGTCATCCACGAGCTCCTGAGCGCGGCCCGCCGCAACGACGACATCCGCGACGCGCTGGGCACGCTCTACCGGAGGGTGCGAGCCGAGGTGGCCGAGATCCTGGTCGACAAGGAGCGCGACGGCATCGTTCGCCTGCGCGCGGAGCCGGAGGCCGTCGTGGCCATCTTCCTGGCGCTTGCCGACGGCCTGGAGGTGCAGCTCACCTCGGACCCCGAGTGGGCCAGCACCCCCGCGATCGAGACGGCGGTGTCGGTCGCGCGCTTCCTCCTGGGCGACAGTGCGTGAGGCACCTCACACCGGGATAGCGCCGGGCCGGGAAGATCGTGTGGGGGATTGATGCAGCGAGCGATGGACAGGCTGTCGGGATGGGTGGAGCGCCACCGCCGGCTCGTCATCGCGGTCTGGGCGCTGGCGCTCGTCGCGGCCGTTCCGTTCTCGCTCAAGCAGACGGACCACCTGACAAGCGGCGGCTTCAACGTGCCCGGCTCGGGCTCGGAACGCGTCGACGCCGCGCTGCACAGCTTCCCGGGCGTGCAGAGCGATCGCCTGGCGGCGGTGCTGGAGCTGCGAAGCGACGCGCGCCCCGCCGATGTCAGGGCGGCCGCCGGACGGCTCCGCCGCGCGGCGCGGCAGGTGCCGCACGTGTCCCTGCCCGCCGCCGGCGGCGGCCTTCCGCCGGTCCGCCGCGCCGGCGATCGCCGCGTGGTCATCGTGCCATTCCAGCTGGTCGGGACCACCATGAGCCAGAGCGCCGACGCGGCCTCCAGCCTGCGCCGCAAGCTCGGCGTGGGCAAGGGCACACGCGACCGCGTCGAAACGCACCTGGTCGGCCAGCAGGCGCTGTGGGCCGGCATGCAGGACCTGAGCAAGCACGACCTGGCGGTGGCCGAGCGCACCGGGTTCCCAATCGTCCTGATCATCCTGCTCGCGGTCTTCGGCTCGTTCGCAGCCGCGGCGCTTCCCCTGGCTCTCGGCGTCGGCAGCGTGACGCTCACCGGAGCCGCCATCTGGGGGCTCTCGCAGGCCACCGAGATGTCGGTGTTCGTGACCAACGTCGCGTCGATGATCGGGATCGGCGTGGCGGTGGACTACTCGCTGTTCGTGCTCTCGCGCTACCGCGAGGAGATCCAGGGCGGCGCTTCGCCCGAGGACGCGCGGCAGACCGCCATGCGCACGTCGGGCATCGCCGTCGCGTTCTCCGGCGTCACCGTGCTGATCTCCCTGGCCGGCCTGTTCCTGGTCGATTCCACGACCATCCGCTCGATGGCGATGGGCGCGATCGTGGTGGTCACGATCTCGATCCTCGGCGCCATCACCCTCCTGCCCGCGCTGATGCGCATCCTGGGGCGGCGAGCGTACGCGCGCGGCCGCATCGCCACGATCACGGGGCTCCTCGTCCGCCGCTGGCGCGAGACGCCGCGCCGTCGGGGGCGCTCGCACCCCGACCTCGTCCGGCCGGACTTCTGGCACCGCTGGACCGAGCGCACCATGCGCCGTCCGGTCCTGGTCGCGACGCTGACTGCCACGGTGCTGCTGGTGCTGGCCATCCCCGCGCTGTCGCTCAAGTGGGGCGACGGGGCGCTCCGGCAGTTCCCCCAGGGCAACGAGACCAGGCGCGGCGCCGAGCTGGCCGCCAAGGTGGAGGGAAGCGGCGCGGCGGGGCCGACGCTCGTGGCCGCTCGCTTCCGACACGGCACCGCCGCCGACGCGCACAACCGGCACGCCATCCAGCGCCTCGCCGAAGCGCTGCGCCGGGACCCTCAGGTCGCGGCCGTGTCGCCTCCGCGGCCGTCGGGCGATCGGACCGCGGCGCTGGTCGCCGTCACTCCGCGCGGCGATCCGGAGGGCCCCGGTGCGCGCGCCCTGGTGGCTCGCCTCAGGTCCGGGGACCCGGGCCAGGAGCCGCTGGCGTCGGTCGCGCGCGTGACCGTCGGAGGCCCGACCGCTCATGTCGAGGACTTCAAGCACCTCGTGTCGGGCTCGATGTGGAAGATCCTCGTCTTCGTCCTCGCGTTCAGCTACGTGGTGCTGCTCCTGCTGCTGCGCTCAGTGGTGCTGCCGCTCAAGGCCGTGGTCATGAACCTGCTGTCGGTGGCGGCGGCGTACGGGGTGCTCGTGGTGGTGTTCCAGTGGGGCTGGCTGGACAGCGTCCTGGGCTTCCACCACCTGGGCTACATCAACACGCTCACGCCGCCGTTCCTGCTGGCGATCGTGTTCGGCCTGTCGATGGACTACGAGGTCTTCCTGCTCACGCGCATCCGAGAGCGCTACGACGCCACGGGCGACACCCGCCGCGCCGTGTCGGAGGGGCTGGCCCGAAGCGCGCGCACCATCTCCAGCGCGGCGCTGATCATGGTGGCCGTGTTCGCGGTCTTCGCCGGCACGGGCGTCCCGTCGGTCAAGGAGATCGGCCTGGGCCTGGCGGTGGCCATCGCGCTGGACGCGACGCTGGTCAGGCTCGTGCTCGTGCCGGCCAC
>JAXDIC010000065.1:0-8901 GCA_034664185.1 Thermoleophilaceae bacterium | reverse complement strand
GGCGCCGAACTCCAGCTCCAGCTCCGTGGGCTCGAAGCGGCCGCCCGCCTCGGCTTCTGCCCGGAGGTGCCGCAGCAGGTCGAACTCGAGGCGCCGGACGGCCGTGCGGACGCGCGTGGCCGTGGGCGAGATCCGGAACTCGTCCTGGCGCTCGCGCAGCGCCTCGAGCAGGATGCGCTCGGCCTCGGGCAGGGTCTCGGGATCGATCCGGCGCGAGCCGGTCCGCTCGAACAGCCGCCGGTACGTCAGCTCCAGCACCGCGTGGGCGTAGCGCCCGCGGACCATCGGCTCGGGGTCCGGCTCCAGCGCCTCCGGGTGGAGGAAGCGCTCCACGAGCCACTTGACCGGGCAGTCGGAGTACGACTCGAGAGCGGCCGCGGACACCCGGTCGCGGGAGCGGAGCTCGGCCAGCACCTCGTCGGACTCCAGCCGGTCGGGCGGCGCGAACACGCGATCCGGGCCCGCGAACGCGACGGCCCGCCGCCACTCCACCTCGGTGGGCGCGTCGTCCGGGCTCCAGGTGACCTGGGCCAGCGGCCGCGCGCGCAGGCCGGCGTCGAGCCCCGCGGCGTCCAGCGCGTCGCGCACGTCGTCCACGAGGAACGAGCGCACCTGCGGGGCCCCCTCCTCGTCGGTGTCGCGCCAGCTGAGAGCGAGCACCCGCTCGGCGCGCGACGCGCACGCGTAGAACAGGTAGCGCTCGCGGGCGGGGCGGTCGTCGCGGAACGGCAGGACCAGGCCCGTGGCCCGCGCCAGCTCGCGGCGCTCGTCGTCGGAGAGGAACGGCTCGGGCGAGGACTGGCGCGGGAACTCGCCCTCCTGGAGCCCGCAGACGAAGACCGCGTGGAAACGGCGGGCGCGGATCGACTCCGGTCGCGCGACCTGCACGCGGTCGGGCGCGGGATCGGCGCCCAGGCGCACGGGCAGCTCCGCCAGCAGGTCGTGCAGCCGGCCGCGGTCGGTGGCCAGCCCGGCGCCGCCCAGCGCGGCCACCTGCGCCAGTGCCGTGCGCAGCGCCTCGCGGGTGCGCGGGTCCTCGACCTCGTCCTCGGCGAACACGTGGGCATCGCGCTCGTACGGGCGGGCGAACAGGCGCTCGGCCTCCTCGTCCAGCTGTGCGGCCAGTGCGGGGACCGCGCCGGCCTGAGCCAGCCTGTCCAGCTCGGTCAGCGGCCAGCGCCTGTCCTCCCACAGCTCGCGCGCCTCCTCGGCGGTGCGCGCGCCTGCCTGGCGCACCTCCGACTCGAGCCAGTCGGCCAGCCCCGCCTCGTCCAGGCGCCCGGGCGTGCGCAGGTAGGCGATCAGGTCGTCAGCCGTGGCGTCGCCGGTCGCGCAGCGCAGGAGCGCCAGCACTCCACCGCCCAGGCCGGTGTGCGACAGCGGCACCCAGCGCTCGAGCGAGAACGGGATGCCGTACGCGGCGAACACGCGGTCGACCAGCGAGGCGTACGGCGCGGTGTCGCGGAACACCACGGCCACCTGCCCCGCGGGCGTGCCCGCCCGCAGCATGCCCAGCACCTCGGCGCCCACCAGCTCGACCTCCGCGCGCTCGCCGCCGGCCACGTGGAGCCGCACCGCGTCCCCGGGGCTGGGCCGCTCGGAGATGGGCTCGTAGAGCCGCCGCTCGAGGTGGTGCAGCGCCTCCCGCGAGCCCGGGTCGTAGTGCTCGGACGACGCGGGCAGCTCCACGTGCCGCTCGGCCACGGCGGCCAGTCGCTCGAACGTCGGTCTGACGGCCTCGAACGCCGCCCGCCCGGCCTCGTAGGGAAGCGACACGGACACGGGCGAGCCCGCCGGTCCGGCCAGCTGCTCGAGCAGCTCGAGCTCGAGCGGCGTGAAGTCGTCGAACCCGTAGACGAACACGGCGGTGGCGCCGAAGCCGGCCGGGTCCTCGCGCAGGGCGGCCAGGGCCGTGCCGGCGAACAGCTCGTCGTCCACCAGTCGTGCTTGCGCGAGCGTTTCGCGGTAGGCCGCATACAGGGAGGCGATGTCGTCGGCGCGCGCCCGGTTGGGCCCGTCGCCCGCCCAGGCGCGCAGCGCTTGCGTGAATCGCGGCGGGTCCACCATCGAGCGGCCCAGCTCGGCCACGAGCCGCGAGGCCGCTCGCACGAACCCGGGCCGCTCGGCCGTGGAGGCCAGCGCCTCGAACCCGGTGGAGCGGATCGCGTGCTCGACCACCAGCTGGCGCTGCACGCGGCTGGCCCGGCGCCCGCGCGACAAGGGCGCGCCGCAGCGCTCGGCCACGGTCTCGAACAGCCAGGCGAAGCGCACCACCCGCGCGCCGAACACCGCGCCCTGCCCCGCCAGCTCGCGCTGGGCGTGCTGGACGTCGCGGAAGGCGGGCACGACCAGGATCGGCTCCTGATCGAGCCTGGCGCGGTATCCGCCCAGCACCTCGCCCGCCTTGCCGGCGTTGGCGGGACCTGTGACGAGCGTGAGAGGCATGGCCCCCCGAATCTACGGCTCGGCTCCGACGCGCCGGGCGGGCGCGGCCAGCCGACCCCGCTTGGCTAGCGCGGCACCGAGCGCGGGATCTCCACGGCCTGCTGGTAGGTCGGCCGGTTCTGCCACGGGATCGTGGGCTGCGTGATGGCCCCGAGCGGGCGGAAGTAGATCGAGTCGAAGCAGGTCTGGCTGACGTCCTTGCAGACCGGATCGCCGCTGTAGAGCTTGGACGCGTCGTCCACGGCCAGGGCGGCCTTGAGCGAGGACGCGAGCGCGGCGCGGCAGCGGCCGAGCTTGCCGCGTCCGCAGTACACGCGCGAGTAGCGCCCCCGCACGCGCCGGTGTAGCACGGTGCGCAGGTCCTTCTGCGCGTAGCCGTACCAGCCGGCCTGCCACGCCGAGCCCAGGTGCTGGCCCGAGTTGTTGGGCGCGTTGACCAGCTCGTTCATGCCGTCGAAGTCGTTGAACAGGTCCTTGCCCAGCACCGGCTCGAACTCCGCGTGCAGCCACAGCGGCCACCAGGCGTCCATGATCCGCACGGCCTCACCCTGGTCGTAGGTTCCGTCGCGGTTGCGGTCGATGCGGTGCGACCCGGCCGCTCGCCAGGCGCGCAGCTTCCCGATGGCGCTGCGCAGAGCCGGGTCCTTCTGCTTGCCCAGCACCTTGAGTGCCCACGGCAGCACCCTGTCGCCGCGCAGGTCCACCGTCGCCGCGTCCTCCATCGCGCCCACCAGCTCGGGCAGGGTCATCTTGCGGCCGTGTGCCAGCCCCCGCTTCACGCGGTCGTCCAGCGGCTGCGACCGGTACACCGGCCCGTAGCCCCAATTGCCGTCGGCCGCCCGCGTCTTCTTCGCCTGCTTGTTGTTCCAGCTCGTCATCCAGTCCTGGTCGATGGCTCGCGGACGTCCGCTCACGGGCACGATCGGGATGGTGTTGGTTGCCTGGTTCCAGCCGCGCCACTCGAAGCGCTTCTCCCCCATCACCGGCAGGTCGGGGTCCACCTGGGGCGGGCGGATCGGGTTGGACCCGGAGTTGAGGTACGCGGTGTGCTTCGAGTCGACGTAGAACCAGTTGAACGTGTAGCCGATCAGCGACGCGGCACGCTGGAAGTCCTGGGGCCCGCGTATCGCGCCCGGCGTGTTGAACAGCGACAGGCCGAGCCCCGAGTCCGGCTCGTGGAAGTAGGTGCTGCGCAGCTTCGTGTAGATCACCGGGCGGCCGTGCACCGTCGCGCGGGCCGACACGATGCCCAGTGCCGTGCGCTGCGCGGTGAAGGTCTCGCTGCCGATCGGCGTCTGGTCCGCCGCGTTGGGCTTCCAGGAGTCGGTCCGCTGCATCACCTCGATGGCCAGGCACTGGCCGCGGAACAGGTAGTGCATGGAGTCGATCGTGGGCTTCGAGCCGTCGGGGTTGCAGAGCGGCACCGCGTAGGTGTCGGTCAGGTCCTGGCCCGCCGAGGTGGCGCTCCACGAGTAGTCGCGCCCGTGACCGAGCGCCACGTACAGGTTGGTGCCGGGGAAGGCGGCCCCGCGCGCGTCCAAGCCCGGCGCGTGCACGTCCTGCTCCATGAGGATCTGGGGCGCGAAGTAGGCCACCTGCGGGCCGAACACCGCCAGCGGATGGCCCGAGGCCGACCGGCGCGCCGAGACGACCAGCGCGTTGGACATGGCCGCGGGGAAGGCGAGCCGGGCCAGGCTCTCCGCCTTCGTGTTGGTGGTCGAGGCGTCCAGGTTGAGGAAGTCCTTGAGCGAGCCGGGATCGGGCAGCGCGACGCCCTTCGGGTGCTTGGGCCGCGGCTCGTAGGTGAACGAGCGGCCGCGCACCGTGGTGGGCGCCTCGGGATCGTTGGCCGAGCGGAAGTCGCCCCACACGCGGGTGCCCGCCCGCTTGCCGAACCGCGCCTGCGCGTGCTCGAGGGTGAGCGCCGACGGCAGCTCGGCGCCGCCGCCCGCCCCGAAGATCGCGCCCACCAGCGTGGCGATGGCGACCGTGTCGGTGGCCTTCCAGTCGGTCGGGCCCTGGGGCTGCTCGATGGCCGCGTACTCCGCGGGCATCTTCAGCGGGTTGAGTCGCGCCTCGGCGATGTACTTGTTGATGCCGTCGACGTAGTTGCGCTCGTCGTCGCGCAGCAGGGCGGACTCCTTCTCGAAGCCGGGCCGCGTCTGGTCCACCTGGCGCTGGAGGTCCGCCTCCGTGTACGGGGCGGTCTGCCACAGCTGGCGGTCCAGCAGCACGTTGGACGGCGACCCGCCCGCGAAGGTGGCCAGCTGCGAGCGCCCCACGTGGCGCAGCACGTCGATGAAGAAGAGCCGATCCTCGGCGGTCACGTAGCCCAGGCCGAACATCGCGCCCGGGCGCGTGCGCCCGTACACGTGCGGCACGCCGAAGGCGTCGCGCTGGATGGTCACGTCGTCGCGCGGGCTGTAGGTGCGCTCGACGTCGGCCGAGCGCGCCCCGAAAGCGGAGTCCTTGAAGTACTTGCCCATGTCGGCGGCGTTCAGGCCCGGTGCTCCGTACAGCAGGTCGCGGTACATGGCCATCTGGTCGTCGTTGTGCGCGGGCCGCATGTGGGCGGACTCGAACTGCGTCAGCTGGAGGGCGTTGTCGAACCCGTTCGTCCCGGGAGGCAGCACGTCGCGAAATCCGCCGGAGCTGTTCTGGCCGTACGGCTCGGGCGTGGGCGGCGCGGCGCTCGCGCCGGGGACCAGCGCCAGGGCGCAGACCAGCGCCAGAGCCGTGCACGCGCCCGCGGTTCGCCTCCCCATCGCCGCCTGGACCCTACAGCCGGCGGGTGGTTGCGCGGGTCAGCTGCCCTGGACGAAGAGGCCGCCGGCTGCCGCCCCGCGCAGGGCCTCCGCGTAGCGCTGCGCCGGCAACATCGGCGGCGCGTCCTGAAGCTCCCAGCCGCGGCTCGGGTAGAAGAGCCAGCGCCCGATACGCAGGCGGTCCCCGTCGATCCGCTCCACCCGCAGCTCCTCGCGCAGGTCGCCTGAGCTGCCCGCGCTGGCGGCCGCGCCGCTCGACCCGGGATCGGGCGCGGCGGTGAGAGCATCCGAGAGAGCGGCCAGGTCGCGATCGGCCAGGAGCTCCTGCTCCACGGCCTGGACGATCAGCGGCGGCAGGTCGGCGGCGGCCAGCTCTGGGGCGCGCCGCTCGATGTGGCCTCCGGCCCACTCAGCCATCCGCACCCCGCCCGGCACGCGCTCCAGCCGCACCTCGTAGCGGCCGCCGTCCTCGCGCTCGTACGGCCCCGCCGTGACGTACGGGCCCGAGAACTGCCTGGGCGCGGCGGCGTCCGCGCGGCCACGGCGGGCACGGCCTGAGGACGCGGGCCGCGGGCGCGGCCGGCGCTCGGCCGCCGGGCTGGAGTCCAGCACGGTGCCCTTGGAGCAGATCGGGCAGTCGGCTGTGAAGCGGTTGTGGCGGCAGAAGAGCGAGGACGAGCCGATGCAGTCAGCGTACTGCGGGTTGCCAAGATGGTCGCGTGAGGACCGTCGTGGTATCCGACCTCCACCTGTCGACGACGTCGAGCAGCGACCTGCTGCGCCACGCCGAGCCGCGCGCGGCCCTGGCGCGGCGGGTGCGCGGAGTCGACCACGTGGTGCTGCTCGGCGACGTCGTGGAGCTGCGGGAGGGGCCGCTGGACGCGGCGCTGGCGGGCGCGGAGCCGTTCTTCCGCGAGCTGGGCGAAGCGGCGGGCGGCGCGCGCGTGACGATCGTGCCGGGCAACCACGACCACCGCCTGGCCACGCCACTGCTCGAGGCGCACCGCGCCAGCGGCGACGCGCGCCCTCTGGCCGTCGACCAACAGGGCGAGATCCCGCCCACCGGACCGCTGGCCCGGATAGCGGGCTGGCTCGGCCCGGCCGAGCTGCGCCTGGCCTACCCGGGTATCTGGCTGCGCGACGACGTCTATGCCACGCACGGGCACTACATCGACTGCCACGTGACCGTGCCGACCCTGGAGCGCCTGGCCGCCGCGGTCAGCGAGCGGCGGTTGGGCGGACTGCCCGCCGGCGCGCGCACGCCGGACGACTACGAGGCGGCGCTGGCCCCGCTCTACGAGCTGTCGCACAGGTTGGCCCAGGCGTCCGGCGTCGGGGCGCTGCGACGGCGGCTGGGCGGCGGAGTGTCGGTGGGCCTGTGGAAGCAGTTGGGATCGGACCCGAACGGCCGCCCGGGCGCGGCCGCCCGTGCGCTCACCGAGGTCGCCATCCCGGGTGCCGTGGCCGGCCTGAACAGGTTGGGGCTGGGCCCGTTCGAGCCCGACCTGTCGGGCCAGGCCCTGCGGCGCAGCGGGCTGCGGAGCATGGCCACCGTGGTCGACCGGCTGGGCATCGGCGCCGCGCACGTGATCTTCGGCCACACGCACCGCTCCGGCCCCTGGCCGGCGGACGACCAGGCGGAGTGGCTCCTTCCCGGCGGAGGGCGCCTGATCAACTCCGGCAGCTGGGTGCACGAGCCGGCCTACCTCGGCGACCCGCCGCACGAGGGGCCCTACTGGCCGGGCACGTGCATCGTGGTGGAGGACGACGGGCCTCCGCGCCTGGAGCGCCTCCTGGACACCGTGCCGGCCGCGCTCGCGGCGGTCACAGGAACTTGACGCGCACCAGCTTGGCCGCGCTCTGCGGCTTGGACACCACGCTCAGCACGGCCTCCTGCCCGCTGTGCACCGTGCGCACGGCGTTGCAGTAGCTCCGCAGCGTGGGCTCCAGCTTGGCGCCGTCGATCGCGGTGATCACCACGCCCTGGAAGCCGGCCCGGGCGGCGGCCGTGCCCGGCACGGCGCGGGTGGCCAGCACGCCCGGCGGCACGCGGTTGCGGGCGAAGAACCGGGCCGGAGGGAACTCGAGCCCGAAGCCGGCCCAGCCGCGCGACCGCCCGTGTCGCAGGCTGCCCACCACGTCCCTCACTCGATCCACGCCGATCGCGTAGCCCTGGCCGTTCAAGGGCTCGCGCCCGAGGCTGGTCAGGATCGCCGTGTTCACGCCGATCAGCCGGCCGCGGGAGTCGATCAGCGGTCCGCCCGAGTTGCCGGGGCTGAGGGCCGCGTCGGTCTGGATCACGTCGTCGAGCGGCGCGGCGTCCTGCGCCGGCACGTTCAGGGACGTCCTCGGCACGGACACGTTGCCGGTCGTGCTGGTCAGCTTGTCCTGCAGGCTGGCGTTGGCGGGGTAGCCCAGCGCCAGCACGGGATCCCCCTGTGAGACCTGGCTCTGCGAGCCCAGCGGGAAGTCCCTCAGCCCGCTCGGATCGTCGACCTTCAGCATCGCCAGGTCCTCGCACGGGGCAGCCGCCACCAGGCTGGCCGCGCGCGGCGCGTCGTTCACGCCCACCACGAACTCGCTGGCGCCGTTCACCACGTGGAAGTTGGTGATCACCAGTCCGCGCCTGTGGTCCAGCACCCAGCCGCTGCCGCCCTGACCCTGGTTGCCGGCCCTCGCCTTGATCAGCACCGTCTCGGGCTTGGCGGCCGACACCAGCCTGGCCACGTCCGGGCCGCCGCCACCGCCGCGGGCCAGCGCGAAGATCAGCACCCCCACAGCCACGGCCACGGCGACGCCCGCCGCGACGATGGCCTCTCGTGTCAGCCGCAGCAGGCGTCGGCGCTCGCGCGCCGGCACGACCTCCACCGCCTCGCCCTCGGTGGTCACGCGCACCGTGGCCGGGTCGTCGGGCTCCCCGTCGCCGTCCTCGTCCGGGGCGGGCACGACCTCCACGGTCCGGCCCTCGGTGTGCACGCGCACCGACGCCGCCGGCTCCTCGTGCTCGTGCTCGGAGTCGTGCAGCCGGCGCGCCTCCTTCTCTGGGTCTTCCACCGAGGGAATCAGGACGGTGTCGCCGATGCGGATCCGCTCGCCGCCGTAGATCGCCGTGGGCGCGTCGATACGCTGGCCCTCGACGAACGTGCCCGTCTCGGAGTCCAGGTCGTGCAGATCCACGCGCCCGTCGTCGTGCACTTGGAAGACGGCGTGCAGCGGCGAGACGCCCTGCCCGCGCACCATCAGCTGGCACTCCTCGCCGGACCCGATCAGGAACCGCTCGCCCTCTACCCGGACCGACAGGCCACGCCCCTCGCCCGACCCGATTCTCACCCACATGTGCCCGCCGACCTCCGTCTAGGGCGCCTGGACGGCGGCCGGCGCGACGTCCAGCCCGAGCGAGCGCAGCCGCGGCGCGGCGGCCGTGACGAGCAGCGACTCCTCGGTGACCAGGCCCTGCGCCAGGTCCTCGAGCCCCTGCTCGACCAGGTCCGCGCCGGGCAGGCGCGGGTCGATCGAGGTCAATCGGGGCATCGCGATCAGCCGGCGGTCTGCGGGGCGGGCTTCGCTTCGCCCTGGGCGCCGTTCTCGCTCGACGCGCCATCGGCCGGCGCAGCGCCGTCGCTGGCCGCCGCTCCGTTGCTGTCGCCCTCGCCGTCGCCGTCCGCGGGCGGCTGCGGGCGGGGCTCCCGCG